>NZ_JAQMUA010000129.1:0-38385 GCF_028330895.1 Kamptonema animale CS-326
ACTGCACCCTGTCCAATCTGCCGTTGTGGCGAGATTTCTACCTTGACTCTAATGGAAGCCTTGGCTTGTAACAGTTGCGATCGCATTTTCATAGCCAACGTGGAAAAGCAGGTACTCAAAATGGCGGACAGAGAACCCCCGATGACTTGGCACTGGAATGGCAAAAATTGGATCGGAGCTCATTTAGAGGGGGTGGAATTGGGATGGGGATATTTGGTAGCAGCAGTTGCTCTAATCGTCCTTCCTACGACAATTCTAGGCTTTTCAGCCTACTATTTTCCCCCAACTCCGGGTAGTAAACTATCATGGTTGCCTTTTGCTTGGACTTGGTTAGCCTTCCTGTCCCATTTAGGCATTGTTTTGTGGCTGATGGCAGAAATGTATCAATTTCCCGTGTTGGTGTACTTAGGAGTGATGCGGCGGCGGATATTCGGTAGCTGAGTTAGCTGAAGAAGAGAGGCGATCGCACCCTTGCCAACTGCAAATCAGTATTCCTAGAGCTATAATCTGTCGATATTCAATTCTTAACATTCACCAGCCCGAACCATTGCTATTTGTGAGGAGACAATGAACATACTTGGCATCTCGGCGTATTACCACGACAGCGCCGCAGCCTTAGTTTCCAATGGCGAAATTATCGCCGCCGCGCAGGAAGAGAGATTTTCCCGCAAGAAGCATGACGCAAGATTTCCAGAGAATGCGATCGCCTATTGCCTCAAAGCAGCCAAACTAGAGCTACGGGAAATAGATCGCATTGTCTTTTATGACAAACCCCTAGTCAAATTCGAGCGATTGCTCGAAACTTATCTATCTTATGCCCCTCATGGTTTTCGCTCCTTTTTAGCAGCAATGCCAGTATGGCTCAAAGAAAAGCTCTACCTCAAAACTGTATTAAAAAGAGAGTTTGCAAAAATCGGTGGTTGCAAGACCTCCTTAGTACCTCGCCTGCTATTTACCGAACATCACCAAGCCCACGCCGCCTCAGCCTTTTTCCCCAGTCCCTTCCAACAAGCAGTCGTTCTCTGTCTCGATGGTGTGGGCGAATGGGCGACAACCTCAGTTTGGTGGGGAGATGGCAACCAACTTACTCCTCAGTGGGAAATTGACTTTCCCCACTCACTGGGCTTGCTCTATTCAGCATTTACCTACTACACAGGCTTTAAAGTCAACTCTGGTGAGTACAAACTCATGGGTTTAGCCCCCTACGGCGAACCCAAATATGTAGACAAAATCCTCACTCACCTGCTTGACCTCAAGGACGATGGTACTTTCCGGTTGAATATGGATTATTTCAACTACACCACCGGCTTGACGATGACGAATAAGAAGTTTGACGAACTGTTTGGTGGGCCACCGCGTCAAGCTGAGGGTAAACTCACCCAGCGGGAAATGGACATCGCTGCTTCGATCCAAGTTGTTACCGAAGAAGTGGTATTGCGCCTCAGCAGAACAGTCCAAAAAGAATTCAATGCTGATTATCTCTGTCTGGCGGGAGGAGTAGCGCTTAACTGCGTTGCTAACGGTCGAATTTTACGGGAAGGGCCTTTTAAAGATATTTGGATTCAACCCGCAGCGGGAGATGCAGGCGGCGCTTTAGGGGCGGCATTGGCGGTTTGGTACGAATATGGCGACCAGCAGCGCAATGTCAAAAATTGGTTAGTAGGGGATGTCGGGGATTCATCGCCAGAAACTGAAGATAGCGGTGAGGGTTCGTCAGTTGTAACGGCTGCTGCGATCGCGCAGCGCGGTGTACCCGCGATCGCCACCAAATCTACTGCTAAACTAGCCTGCAATGACCAAATGCAAGGTTCCTATCTAGGGCCGCGCTACAGCGATGCTGAGATTTTGGAGTATTTCGACGGTATCAAAGCCAATTATCAGCGGCTTGATGACGCAGAACTGATGCCCCGGTTAGCGGAAATCTTAGATGGGGGCAATGTGATCGGTTGGTTCCAAGGCCGGATGGAATTTGGGCCTCGCGCTTTGGGAGGGCGATCGATTATTGGCGACCCCCGCAATACTAAAATGCAGTCGGTAATGAATCTAAAAATTAAATACCGGGAATCATTTCGACCTTTTGCACCGTCAGTATTGGCCGAACGGGTTTCGGAATATTTTGAGATTGACCATTCGAGCCCTTATATGCTATTAGTAGCTCCTGTGAAAGAAAGTCTGAGAATTCCGATGACAGCCCAGCAAGAGCAACTTTTTGGCATTGACAAGCTGAATATCCCTCGCTCAGAAATTCCCGCTGTCACCCACGTCGATTACTCGGCTCGCATCCAGACAGTTCACAAAGAAACCAATCCCCGCTACTATGATTTAATCTCTAATTTTGAGAAGAGAACTGGTTCTGCGGTGCTGGTTAATACTTCTTTTAATGTCCGAGGTGAACCGATTGTCTGTACTCCAGAGGATGCTTACCGCTGTTTTATGCGGACTGAAATGGATTATCTGGTAGTAGAGAATTTCTTGTTAGCTAAGTCGGAACAAATCCCTTGGAAACAAGATGATTCTTGGAAGAGTGAATTTGAATTAGATTAGTTAATTGTTGATTGTTAATTGTTGATGGTTAGTTGTTAGTTGTTGGTTGTTGGTTGTAAAAATATAGAAGCACAAATAAACTCTCTATCCTCCTAGTAGTAGCTTTAGCTGCTAAGTTATAGGAAACAGCAACTAAAGCAGCCACAACTACTTAACAACGAACAACTAACAACTAACAACTAACAACACCTAACAAACAACAAAGTTCAATGATAAATGGCTGATGAGTAATCACGATCAAATACCAAAACTTGACAACAAAGGACTGCGCGACTTTGGACTGTTAATAGGCGGATTAATTGCTTTTATTTTTGGTCTATTAATCCCTCTACTACACCATCGTTCTATCAGCCTTATTCCTTGGTGGCCCTGGATTATCTGTGGTGTAATGGTCGCTTTGGCCTTGGTTGCGCCACGAGCTCTAAATCCTGTCTATCTGCTATGGATGAGATTTGGACTGGTTATGCACGCCATCCAAACCCGTCTTATCTTAGGGATAGTCTTTTACCTAATCATGCTGCCAATGGGGATTATTAAGCAGTTATTTGGTAAAGATGCTATGCAGCGTAAATTGGAGAGAGATACGGTGACATACCGCGTGCCTAGTAAAGTCAGAACAAAAGTTAGTATGGAGCGACCTTTCTAATGTTTGAAGCAACATTAGACTTTTTGAAAGATTTGTGGGCGTTTATGAAAGAACGCCAAAAGTATTGGCTATTGCCCTTGATTATTACCTTAGTTCTTTTGGGAGCTTTAATTGTATTGAGTCAGGGTTCTGTAATTGCCCCCTTTATCTACACGCTGTTTTGAGATAATGAGCAAACTGAAAAATTGGAGTGTCAATTTAGGATTGACACTCGGCAGTTTAGCGATAGGCGTGTTAATTTGTGAAGTAGGATTGCGAATTGCTGGCAGTGAAGGTTATCAGAAGATAGGAGACGTTGTTGATTCCGCACCGACAATTTTTCACACTTCCGATCCCGATCGGGGTTGGGGACTAAAACCTGGTGCTACTGGCGATTGGCGAGGTGAGGGGGAAAGTTATGTACAGGTTAATAGCGACGGTTTGCGCGATCGCGAACACAATAAAGCTAAGCCTAAAAATAGCTTCCGAATTGCAGTGCTAGGAGATTCTTTCACAGAGGCAATTCATGTGCCAATGGAAAGGACTTTTTGGGCAAAAATGGAAAATAGACTGGGAAAATGTGAGGCCATAAAAGGCAAGCAAGTTGAGGTAATTAATTTTGGAGTGCAAGGATATGGCACTGCTCAAGAGTTGATTACTTTGCGGAAAAAGGTATGGGATTATAGTCCTGATGTTGTTATCCTAGCTTTGTTTATCGGCAATGACATCATCAATAATTCCCGCGAACTTGAATATGACAATTATCGACCATTTTTTATTTACGATCGAAATGGCAAGTTAGTAGAGGATATGTCTTTTCGCAATCTCCCTCCTATCGATCGCAATCGCTATGCTGTTTCAATTGTTGATAGATTTCCTACTTGGTTAGTCAACAACTCTCGAATTTTACAAGTGACTAAAAAAGTAGAGCTAGATATTAAGAAACGACAAATATCTGACAACTTTACAGCTTTAAGTGCTAATAATTTAAAGGAACCTCAAGATAAAACTTGGAAGGAGGCATGGCGCTTAACGGAGGATTTGATTGTATTAATGCGGGATGAAGTAGTCAATAAAGGTGCTGATTTCCTATTGGTTAATATCGGCGATCCAATGCAAGTTCAACCCGATCGATCGAAAACCAAACAAAATATGGAGCAAAACAATATTCAGGATTTGTTCTATGCAGATAAAAGGATGCAGGCATTAGGCGATCGCGCGGGTTTTCCTGTATTGAATTTAGCTCAGCCTTTCCAGGCTTATGCTGAACAAAATAAGATTTGCCTGCATGGATTTGATAACGCCTTGCCCTGCGGAGGTCATTGGAATCCTGAAGGGCATCGCCTTGCTGCTAGAATGATTTCTGAAAAGCTGTGCCAACAATTGAAATAAATTCAACCCTAAGATCTGAAAGAGTAGGTAATAAAATTAAATGAAAGATTCTAATACAATTAAAAAAACTAAAAATCTCTTAGTATTAATTGCTATTAACTTAGCTATTACCTTTGTTGCTTTAGAGACTCTATCTTTGGCTTTTTATTTTATTAATAATAAGACCTTGTTTTATACAAGGGGGAAAACTCAAGATAAAATAGTAACAGACTTGGAAAGAACAGGGGTTAGGCTAGATGAATCTATTGTAGAACGGCTTCATCCTTTCTTTGGCTACGTCCTGAAACAAGGAGCATTCTCAAAGGAAGATTTAGGACTAAAAGTCAATAGCCAAGGCTTTTTTTCCCTTTATGACTATCCTTTTATTAAAACTGATAAAAATCAATTTGTTATTGGAGTTTTTGGCGGTTCAGTTGCTAATAATTTTGTTCTTGATGAATATGTAAGCAAAAGATTTTCGGAAAAACTAAATAAATTTCCAGAGTTTTCTAATAAAAAAATAGTTGTTTTAAACTTTGCCAACGGCGGTTACAAACAACCGCAACAGTTGTTAATCTTAAGTTATTTTCTAGCTTTGGGTCAAAAGTTCGATCTGGTCGTCAACATTGACGGCTTTAATGAAGTAGCCCTCTCAAACTTAAACAATAAAGCTCAAGTAGACATGGGGATGCCTAGCGTACAGCACATACAGCCCTTGACTGGTTTGGCTAATAATAGCTTGTCGCCGGAAGTAATGAGTTCAATAGTTAAAATTAGCGACACGAAAAAGCAGTTAAGAGCCGCTATCAATAAGTTAGATAATTGTAAGTTAGCTTTGTGTTATACTTTAACATCCTTGCACGTTAAACAATTAGTCAATAATTATCAACAACAAATTATCACTTATGACCAAAATGTAAAACAATCAAATACTACAGATAACAAGAATAATATAGTTTATATTCCTAAAAACAAGTCAGTTTTAGACGATCCTAGTGCTTTTGAAAAAATGGCGGCAGTTTGGTCTGAATCTTCTCTAATGATGAAGCAACTGTTAGCGAAGAGGAAAATTAAATATTTTCACTTCATACAACCAAATCAGTATTATCCAACCAAGCGAGTGTTTACTGAAGAAGAAAAGCAACTTTATTTGAGCCCGGATAGCCCATATTCTGAGGCGATTAAAAAAGGCTATCCATTATTGTTATCTAAAGTTGAGCTGTTCCAAAAGGTGAAGCTTAATATATTTAGTGCAGTCAATATTTTAGACGATACCAAAGAAACTGTTTACAAAGATGCCTGCTGTCATTATAATCAAATCGGAGATGAAATATTAGCCACCTATATTTCTAGCTCTATTGTCCAAAAATTAAGAGAGGAAAAATAGATATATAAATTGAGAAAGTTTATGATATGATAATTCACTAAATGTACAATTAGAGAGTTAGGGATAGTACGCGGTGATGAAGGATTTCAACTTAATTAAAAGAAGCCCAGAGATAATTAAACTCGCATTGATTAACTTGGTGCTTTTATTTGCTTTCCTTGAAGCCGGATCGCTAGGCTTATATTTTGTCAAAAATCACCAGTTTTTCTACACTAGAGAAAGACCAAAAGATACTCCAGATTTAGGAATAGATTTAGAAGGAGTACGACTAGGCGAGTCGATAGTAGAGAGAATTCATCCCTTTTTTGGGTTTGTTCAAAAGCCAGGTGATGATTTTAGACCTGGATTTAAAATTAATAACTATGGTTTCATTTCACCCTATGACTATCCTTTTAAAAAGAAAAAGAAAAATCAATTTATTGTGGGCATATTTGGCGGTTCAGTAGCTTCTAATTTTTCTATTTATGAAGTCCAAAATAAGATAGTTGCTAAATATCTAAAACGGCTTCCTGACCTAAAAGATAAAGAAGTCATCGTTTTGTCTTTTGCTACAGGTGGGTACAAACAACCTCAACAATTATTAATTCTCAACTACTTTTTAATGCTAGGTCAAGAACTAGATCTGGTCATCAACATCGATGGCTTTAATGAAGTTGCCCTTGCAAGTTTAAATAATCGAGAAAAAATTGATATTTCTATGCCAAGCGTTCAACACCTGCAACCGCTGACGAACTTAGCAAATAATTCTCTTTCTACAAAAGCTTTGACAGCAGTGTTAAGAATTCAGGAAAATAAAGATCGGATTAAAGATGCGGTAGAAACATTAAAAAATTGCAAGTTAGCTTTGTGTAATTCTATTAATTCTTTCTATATTCAAAGCTTTGTCAATGAATATCGCCGTAACTTAATTAGATTTGAAAGAGAGCGGAAGAAGCAAGGTAAGCAATCATCAGGAAGTATTATTTATGTGAATAGTGAAGATGCTGTGTTAAAAGATCCTGTGGCTTTTGAAAAAATGGCAAATACTTGGGCAAAAAGCTCAATTTTTATGAATAAAGTTTTATCTAGTAGTAATGTTTTATATTTTCATTTTTTCCAGCCAAATCAATACTTTCCAACTCCAAGAGTTTTCAGCGAAGCTGAAAAAAAGGTAGCCTTTAATAAAGATACTCCTTATGCAAAATCTGTGAAAGCTGGATATCCGATACTGTTTACAAAGTTCAGGAATTTGCAAAAAAATAATGTGCGAATCTTTGATGCGGTAAATATTTTTGACAAGACAAAAGAGAGTGTTTATATAGATAGTTGCTGTCACTACAATAAGAAAGGAGAAGAAATATTTGCAAATTATGTGGGTAATTCAATTCTGAAACAATTAATTTCAGAAAAAGGGAAGAAGTAAGATTGGTAATTGGTAATTGGTAATTGGTAATTGGTATAGCAAGCGCCAAGATAATTACGACAAAAATTTAGGTAAGTTTTGCTGCATTTGATGACGAATAGAAGTGCTATCGCTAGCAATTAAAATCCGGTCGCCTTGGTGATAAACTATCATTTGAGCACCAAAAGTATGCTCTAGATTAGCCGGAGTAAAAACATCAATAGGTTGACCTTGACAGATTAAGCCGTGATTAAAACACACTACCCAAGGTAAATGTGTGGCTACGGAATTAAGGTCATGGGTAGAGAGAAAAATTGTCAAACCTTGCTGATTTAAATCTGCTAAAAGATGCAATAGTTCGTGCTGAACTTGCAAATCAGAACTGCTGGTAGGCTCATCTAAAAAGACTATTTCTGGTTCTCCAACTAATGCCCTAGCCAGAAAAACTCGCTGCTGCTGTCCCCCCGACAATTCGCCAATGGGTCGATCGGCAACGTATTCAATCCCGACGCGGGCCAAAAATGAGCGGGCTACTGCGCGATCGCGTTTCGATGGCAACGGCCAAATCTTCTGCTGTCTGTAACGCCCCATCATCACCACTTCTTCCGCTGTAACCGGAAAAGTCCAATCTACTGTTTCCACCTGCGGTACATAGCCTACTTTTGGCGGTGCAACTTCTGATTTTAATCGTTTGCCCCGAAACCAAATCTCTCCACCCCAAGGGCGAATCAACCCTAAAATTGCCTTAATCAGCGTGCTTTTACCGCTTCCCGATGGCCCCACTAATCCTGATAGCTGACGCGGATAAAGAGCCAAATTTAGCCCTGTAAAAACTGGCATTTTTTGATAGCCGCAAGTCAAGTTTCTGACTTCTAATATTGGTTCCATTAAATTATTTGGCTTAAATTTTTGCTAATTGCTAATGGCTAATTGCTAATGGCTAATTGCTAATTGTTAATAAGTAAGGTGGGCGCTCGCCGACCATCATCTTAGGCTATGAAAAACATCGCTTGAGGCGGCGAGCGCCCACCCTACTACTAACAGTTAATAATTACTTTGCTGCTGTCGGCCCCACCACGTTAGCAGTATTGACATTTTTAACTAAGTCGGGATTACCGCCTAAATTAGCAGCAAGTATCTCCAAATTCTTAACCATCATCCCAATATAAGTATGTTGAGGATTCGAGTTTTCCATTGCATTAGCGGAACCCTCACCAGGTAATTCATCATCAGCAGTATTGGCTGTTTTTACATTTGCTTCACGGGCTATTTGCTCTTCTACTTTACTGGGATAAACCTCCGATCCAAAAATAGCGGGAACCCCTGTTTTACGAACCTGATCGACTAGCTGTGTCACCTCTTGAGCCGAAGGTTCTTTAAAATCCGAAGGTTGGATCGCACCAATTACTTCAAAACCGTACTCTCTCGCCCAATAAGCCCAAGAATCGTGATAGGTAATTAGCTTGCGATTCTTTTCAGGAATACTGGCAACTATGGCGCGGGTTGCTTTATCTAATTCATCCAGCCTTTGCAGGTAATTTTTTAAATTAGTAGCATAGTAATCTTTACCTGCGGGATCTAGTTGGGTTAACTGTTCGGCTGCTAGTTTGGCGTAGGCTTCAGCGTACTTAGGATTTACCCACAAATGAGGGTTTGGATCTCCTTTTTCCTTGGGAAAGCTGAAGTCAAATAACCATTCATTTTGGGTAATAGTGTTGTTACCTAATTCATAAATTTGGGTGTCTTTAGGCTTAGAAGCTTTTGCCAATTTTTCTGTAGGAACTTCCAAACGCAGACCGTTAGAGATAATTAAATTTGCTTTAGAAAGTAGTTCGCTATCTGAAGGGCGTGGCTCGAAAGTGTGAGAATCAGCGCCCTCTGGAACAATACCCTTGACTTCTACGCGATCGCCTGCAATATTGCTGACAATATTAGTGATAGGAGCTACTGTGGTTACGACTAAAGGTTTAGCTGCGGCCTGAGAGTTGTTGGGGGAAGTAGAAGTGCTGGTAGCTACAGGAGTTGCAACTACTGTTTGATTCTCAGTTCCCCTACAGGCAACCGTCATAATGCTCAGTACCAATAGCACTACTGAAATTTTAAGCATTGGCTGTGAATATGATAGTGCAGGCTTAATAAGCTAAACCTTTTCTCTAAAAAAACGCAATGCCCTATGGGGGCATTTAGTCGATTTATAGCTAGGGACTAGGGATTAAGGACTAAGGGCTAGGGGAATAAAGGAATAGAATAGAATAAGCTTTATAGGACTTACGCATGGGAATCCAGAAACCGGGTTTTTTGACGAAAATACTTCGTTGTTACCCATAGATTCTCTCAAAAACCCGGTTTCTTTGGTTGGGTGCGTAAGTCCTGTAAAAAACAAAAATGAAGGATTTAATCCTTCATTTTCACTTTTTAATCTTTAATTTTTAATGCCTCAAACCATCTCAGAGGACATTTGCACCTGCGGTTGCGGCTGAAACTGGAATAAAGAATAAACCACATTACGGCGGATATCTGTCATCATATCCAAGAACAGCTCATAGCCTTCAGTCTTATACTCAATCAGCGGGTCTTTCTGTCCATAACCACGCAACCCGACAGACTCTCGCAAACCGTCCATTTGTTGTAAATGTTCGCGCCACAAAGTATCGATTTGCTGCAAAATAAAGAAGCGTTCGGCATCCCGCATTAAACCAGGTCGGATTTGATTAACTTGAGCTTCTTTAATGTCATAAGCATTTCTCACCTGTTCGTGCAAGAAAGTTTTGATTTCATCCACTGATAAATCTTCCAATTGAACGGGAAGCATATCTTCTAGTAGATAAACAAACTCTTTAACTTTTGTTACCAACTTTTCTAGTTCCCATTCTTCTGAAGGTAAATCAGGATTAATATATGCTCCCACGATGTCATCCATCGTTTGTTCTGCATACTTAATCACCTGTTCTTTAATCTCTAAACCTTCCAATACCCGACGGCGTTCGGCATAAATCGCGCGGCGTTGATTGTTCATCACCTCGTCGTATTCAAATACCTGCTTGCGGATATCGTAGTAGTAAGTTTCTACCTTTTTCTGAGCACCTTCGAGGGAACGAGTTAGCATTCCCGATTCGATGGGCATATCTTCCTCTACGCCGAAAGCCTGCATTAAACTCGCTACGCGATCGCCCCCAAAAATTCGCAGCAAGTTATCTTCTAAACTGAGGAAGAATCTAGTCGAACCGGGGTCGCCTTGTCTACCCGCACGTCCTCGCAACTGGTTATCAATCCGCCGGGACTCGTGGCGTTCAGTCGCGATTACGTGCAAACCGCCAAGCTTGACAACTTCATCGTGTTCGGTATCGGTAAACCTCTCGTACTCGTGGAGGATTTGATTGTAAACGTCGCGAAGTTTCTGGATTACGGGTTCTTGCGTCGGCGCTTTTTCTGCGGCTACGGCTACCTTATCCTCAGCTAACAATTCTGGGAGACTGCGTTCTCCGTATTCCTTAACTGCGAACTCTACGGCTGCCTTCAAGTTTTGCAGAGTTTCCTTGGATAACTCCGTCGGGAACAACTGCGCCGAAGCCTTCCAACTCTTCACCTTCTGAGTTGGGGCAAAACCTTGAGGTTTACTGCGGCCGCCAACTCCGGGAACCTGTACTGGGGAAAAGTTGCTGTCGTCCTCTGGAAGTACAATCCGGGGCATAAAATATTCCCGTAACTTCAGCCGGGCCATGTATTCAGCATTCCCACCCAGAATAATATCCGTACCGCGTCCGGCCATGTTCGTGGCGATCGTTACAGCATTTTTACGACCTGCTTGGGCAATAATTTCAGATTCCCGTTCCACATTTTCTGGCTTAGCATTGAGCAAATTATGAGGAATTTTGCGTTCTTGCAATAGCCGTGACAGTAATTCTGATTTTTCTACACTGGTAGTGCCAACCAATACGGGGCGGCCCACTTCGTGCATCTCGGCACATTCAGCCGCGATCGCACTCCATTTACCCGCCTCCGTCTTGTAAACTACATCCGAGAGGTCATGCCGACCAGTCGGGCGATTAGTCGGACATACCGTCACTTCTAGGTTGTAAATCTTCTCAAACTCCGCCTCTTCCGTCTTCGCCGTCCCCGTCATCCCCGACAATTTCGGGTAAAGTAAGAAGAAATTTTGATAAGTAATCGTAGCAAGCGTCTGAGTTTCCGGCTGAATTTCCACCCGTTCCTTCGCCTCGATCGCCTGATGCAAACCATCACTCCAGCGACGACCCGGCATCACCCGTCCCGTAAACTCATCAACAATTACCACCTCATCATCGCGGACGATGTAATTAACATCCTTAATAAATAACTCTTTTGCTTTCAGCGCATTAAAAATGTAGTGAGCCCAAGGGTCAGCAGGGTCGTACAAATCCTTAACCCCCAAAATTTCCTCTGCCTTCCCAAACCCTTCATCAGTCATCAGCACATTTCGCGCTTTTTCGTCAACTTCATAATGCTCTTCTTCTTCCTTTTTCAGAGCCGCCGCCACGTCAGATGCCCGCAGATACTTCTCGCTAGGGCGTTCCACCTGACCCGAAATAATCAACGGCGTGCGGGCCTCATCAATCAACACCGAATCAACTTCATCAATGACGCAGAAGTTGAAAGGGCGTTGCACCACATCTTCCATCGCTGTCGCCATATTATCGCGCAAGTAGTCAAAACCTACTTCGCTGTTAGTGGCATAAGTAACATCGCAGGCGTAATTTTTCTGACGTTCCGCCGGTTCCATTCCCTGCTGAATCAGTCCCACAGTTAAGCCTAAAAAGCGGTGGATCTGCCCCATCCATTCCGCGTCCCGCCGCGCTAGATAATCGTTAACGGTAATGATGTGTACTCCTTTACCGCTGAGCGCGTTCAGATAAGCTGGGAGAGTAGATACCAGAGTTTTGCCCTCACCAGTTTTCATCTCGGCAATTTGGCCCTTGTGGAGAATGATGCCGCCGAGGAGTTGGACATCAAAGTGGCGCATACCCAAAACCCGCTTCCCCGCTTCCCGCACTACTGCAAAGGCTTCTGGCAGGATTTCATCTAATAACTCTTTTTCCTCATTGAGCGATTTAACTTTCTCTAGGCGCTGTTTGAATTCTGCGGTTTTAGCCCTGAGTTCATCGTCAGAGAGTGGTTTGATGTCTTCCTCTAAGACACCGATATCAGCAACCCAAGGCTGAAATTTCTTAAGTTTGCGTGCATTGGGATCGCCGAGCAGATGTTTAAGCATGGCAGGAGAGGCAGAGAGGTGCGGTTACGTTACTTTTTTTACCATCTTACAATATTTTGCGACAGGACTCAGAGGCTAGGCTCTTGGGAATAGCTTTACTTGGGCGTAGTGTGGGGAAGCAATTCTGGTGTTAAATTAGCGGTATTTGGCGATGCTTGGGGCTAGCTATGCCTAATGCGCTTTAATCTTTGGGAAAGGACGATGCTTGGGGGTGGTTACGCCTACGGGCTTTGATATTTGGGCTCAGAGAGGGGCGATCGCGCTTAATCTTTCGGCATCTTTTACCAAGTTAGTGATATTCAGAGTAAATCTTCCTCAGATAACTGGGCTATTTTCATTAAAGCTCTCAAGGTTCTAACTTTCAAATCTTGATTGTGGTGAACAGGAATTGACAAAATTTGTTCTGATTGAGTTATTTGTTAAGGACATTATAGCAACCATCAATCAATTGTCAAAATGTTAACTATAACTTTGCTATAATTAGGAATATCCCATTTTTGCAGGGAATTAAAATATGGTATTACCCACAATTACTGAAGATACAATTTCCCTCGCAGCAGGGGACGAACTAATTCTGCGATTTAGAACTTGGGAAGATTATGAGGCATTGCTAGCCCGTCGAGAGGATAAAGCTGGATTGAGAATTCGCTACAACAGTAAAACCCAAGAAATTAGAATTCTGTCTCCATTGCCCAAACATGGTAATCAAGCCGATTTATTAGCAGATTTGGTCAAAGCTCTACTGCGATATGCGGGCGATAGATATTCTGTTCCCATTCCCGATATTTCCCCAGCTCGTCAAAGTGATAAGTGTTAGGGTGGCAGTATCGCCCATCTGGGAACTTATAGGTACACTTTCCCTCTTTATGGGCCCAAGCCTTATTTTTGCGATATATTGACCAAGGCCGCCCCACACTCCCGTCTAGCAAGTCGGTTTCACCTACTGGCACTCGTAACACGCACTTACGTGACATTGCCTTATTGTTCGCTCAAACAGGCGATCGAGTAAATTTTAAACGCTTGTTAATTCCCTGTGCATACTATTTAGATACTGCCTATCAAATGTGTGAATATTTAGCGCGGCTTTATCCAGAGCAAGCATCAGCAGTGGCAAAAGTTTTAAGTGATTTGAATGAAACGGAGCAGTAGTTTGCGATCGCACCCTCTAACCCTCATTGAAAAAACGCGATCGTCTACAATAAAATCAAGGCTTATCCTCTCAAACGCCATGCAACTTTTCCCTCATCTTGATTGACTCTGCACTTGTTGTTGTACCCAAACCCGCAAAGCCTTTTCAGCTTCAACCTCATCAAATTTCCCCTCTTCCAGAAATTGATAAAGCCGAGTCTTAATTGCCCAAGCAAATGTAGGACTATTTTCTACCTCAATATACTCACCATCCTGAAGTTGATAAATTCGCAATGTTTGACCGTTATAGCGCCAAAATTCAGGAACTCCCATACTCGCATACAAATTCAGTTTATTAATATCAGTATGGGTAATATCGACTTCTGCTATCAAGTCAGGTGGGGGATCTGTATTTAAGTCAACCGTTTTACCTGCTACTAATGGTTGATTTTGAATATAGTAGCAGTCATCAGGTTCAGCACCTTTTTGTAAATCGGGACGATTTAATGTTGTTGAACCCATTGTTTTAATTTTCATCCCCAACTCTACTACTAGAATGCGGATAAATAGTTCAATCAACCTCACAGCACTTTCATGTTCTTCTAAGGGCATAGTAATTTCTAATGTACCTTGGTCGTAGGTGAGTCGAGATGAACGACTTTCACCCAGCGCTGCTAAAATTTGTTCGTAACCTTGCCAACTGATATTGTGGAAAACAACCCGCTGTTCTGCTGGAGTAATTTCTGCGGGAATATTAGTTGATTTCGTTGCTGTACTAACCATAGGAATTTGAGAATAGGGAACAGAAAAGACATTATTATATAGCAAGCCTAAATGATTTGTATAATTCTTTGTAGGGGCAAACCCCCTGTGGTTGCCCCGTCAGTACCATGGCGGACACAGGGACACCGCCCCTACAAAAAGGGGATGCTATTATTATCAATTACCACAAATCTTAAGGAGAGTTTGCCCATTCAGGAGTTAGCTTACGGAAGTTGTACTGAGATGCCCCTGGATGACAGGTTGCACAACTGCTGATATTTAGAACTTCAGGCATTTTAACTCTGGGATGTAGGGCTTTAAAATAGCGAGATTTAGCTACTCTGTAAGGAACCTCTTCGTCTTTAGATTGGAGGCGCGAAAAAGTCCGCAGATAGTTCCACACTAATAAGCGCGGCGGATCTACTAGCAATCGGATTGTTTGTCCGTAGTGTTCGGGATCTTGCAATAGTTGCCGCCAAGTTTCAGTAGGCATGACTTGCGGGGGTAAAGCAATGTGGCAGGTGGCACAGTTTTCTCTGTAAACTTCTTGCCCTAGTTGATACCTCTCTGGAATCAAATCCACAGTGCCAATGCTTTCTGTTTGAGTTCCCTGGGCAATTTGTGGAATCTCGGCGACACCTGTAGCCTGTGCCGCCAGCCATCCAATAGAAATACTCCAGAGTAATATCAACAGTAGTAACACGAGTGGCGATCGCCTTCGCCCCTGCCGTTGATTTTTTCGCTGCCTTGCACCGTTCATCTTTATTGCCTATATAACTGGAACAGTCATGCCTTCGCGCGCTAAGAAGCCATTGGGGAAAACTGACTGGAGTGATTCTTCTACACTGTCGAGAAAGTTATCATCGTGAGAAGGATCGTGATGAAACATGACGATCTTTTTTACGCCTGCGGCCTTGGCGACTTCTACTCCTACTTCCCAGGTTGAGTGTCCCCAGCCTACTTTCGGAGATTTGAAGTCGTGATATTCAGCGTTAGTGTAGGTGGCATCGTAAATCAGTACGTCGGCATTGCGAGCCAGGTGTAGGACGTTTTCATCTAATCGGTCTGGGTAATGTTCCGTGTCTGTACAATAGACTGCTGTATGTCCCTGCCATGTAACTCGATAGCCTACGGCCGTATTGGGGTGATTGAGCAAAGCTGTCTCGATTTTGATGTCGTCGAGTTCGATGATATCGCCGGGGGTGATATCGTAAAATTTCAGGTCTGATGCCATCACCTGTATCGGTACGGGAAAGTTGGGATGGAGCATCTGGTCAGAAAGACGCTGTTTAATCGTAGAACCGTTGGGGGCGATCGCACCGTAAATGTGAAAGCAGTTCTTCGGAACAAAAGCAGGGACAAAGAAGGGAAATCCTTGAATGTGATCCCAGTGAGTGTGGGTAAAAAACATATGAGCTTCTACTGGCATCTGTCGCAGCAGACTGATACCTAGTACCCGCAAACCTGTGCCGCCATCAAAGATCAGGCGTTTCTGGCCTAAACGCATTTCTACGCAAGATGTATTGCCGCCGTAGCGGACTGTTTTGCTGCCGGGACTGGCTATGCTGCCCCGCACTCCCCAAAATTGGACAAAAAATTCGGTCTGAGGCTTGGTTTCAAGCATGGCGTTCCCGTCTTTCGGCTGTGTACTCGGTGAGATTGGTTCAGAATCAGGCATCTTTTTTAGCTTGGCAGGGAAGAAGTTCGGACAGGGGATCTTAGATTTTATATTTTAGATTTTAGACTTTAGAGCTGAAATAGCAGAGAGGCGATCGCTTATCTGCTGGGGTCAAAGATATAGGAGGGCGTGGTAGCTCAGGGAGGATAATTTGTAGATTGAACCTGGGAATTTAGTGCCTGAATGCAACAACCCCTCTCAGAGAAAAGTAGGCAGACGGTACACTCAGTTTATCGCTCTCTAGCTGTCCGGTGTTGTTACTGAGTCCATTTAGATTAAGATAGCCTTGAGTTAAGCTGTTTGTCTTCAGAATTTTCACTTAATAGTTGTTTCCTCTGAGAGCTTAGGCGGACTATTAAAGGCAAAAACCACAATCGTCTTTGCTATTTAGGTTTTTACCGCTTTCTTCCTCTTTATACAGGAAGTTACAGGGTGGGCAATGCCGTAAACCTTCTCTAGCTATTCGTTACAAGCTTTTCACGGCTTTACCCACCCTAGTTTCTAACTATGTCCTCCGATTTAACAGATTGCGGCGGCAGTCTTAAGTTCAATGCTGAGGATTGTTTGTGGAGCGATCGCCTGGATGTCCCTACCTCATTTTTTAGCTGCTTGGACGCACTGCTCTACTAAGGGCATGACTCGATCGACATCTGCCCACCCTAGAATTTCTGTCACCTTTTTTTCCAGGTTCTTGTAGCTTCTAAAAAATTCGGCGATTTCGTCTAAGCGATGGGGTGCTATGTCTTTGAGGGATTTAATGTGAGCGTAGCGCGGGTCTTTATCGGGTACGCACAGCAGTTTTTCGTCGCGATCGCCTCCGTCTATCATCTCTAGAAAACCAATGGGACGGGAGGCGATGACGCACCCCGGAAATGTGGGCTGGTCTACTATTACCATCCCGTCAAGGGGATCGCCGTCATCGGCAAGGGTGTTCGGTATAAACCCGTAGTCGTAAGGATACTGTACTGAGGAATAAAGTACGCGATCGAGAGCAAAGGCTTGTAAATCTTTATCAAACTCGTACTTGTTTTTGCTACCAGCGGTGATTTCAATCAATACGTTGAGCACTCCGGGTTTTGGTTGAGCCGGAATTAAAGATAAGTCCACAGAATTTCTCCACAGTAATTGAGAATAGGGGATGCTGTCCCCCAGGGCTGTTGCCCGCAAGCCGGGTCAGATTCTGCCACTGGGTGTAGCATTTGTTCCAAATAGCATTTTAGAAGCGATCGGCCCCTGATTGAAAATTTACTATCTTCAGGGGGCGAGGGAGATGGGGGAGCAACTTAATCAATTAAAAATTAAAAATGCAAAATTAAAAAAAATGCAAAATTAAAAATTGTGAGATTTAATTTTTAATTTTTAATTTTTAATTAATCGGAGGGGAGGATGGGGAAGTTAGCGATTAGCGATTAGCGATTAGCGATTACCAATTACCAATTACCAATTACCAATTACCAATTACCAAATTTAACCACTAATAGGCAAAGTAATAACAAATTCTGTCCCCTTTCCCGGTTGAGAATTAACCTCGATTGTACCGTGATGTTTTGTAATAATTTGGTAGGAAATAGCTAGTCCTAAACCAGTACCTTTACCAATAGATTTAGTCGTGAAAAAAGGATCGAAAATGTTCTCTTGAATTTCTGGCGGCATCCCAGGGCCATTGTCTCTGATTTTCACCTTTACACAATTAGACTCAGAAGCTTCCGCATTAATCCAGATAGTAGAATCTGAATCACCTAGCTCTTCTAGCGCATCGATTCCATTGCTAATAATATTCATAAATACCTGGTTTAACTGGGCGGGATAACAATTGATCGGCGGCAATTCTCCATATTCTTTGATAATTTTAATTCCCTGTTTCACCCGATAGTTGAGAATCACAAGAGTGCTGTCAATCCCCTCGCGAATATCGGTGATTTTCATTTCACACTCATCCAGACGCGAGAAATTACGCAGAGAGATTACAAGCTCGCGAATTCTATCAGCTCCTATTTTCATAGAAGATAATATTTTGGGCAAATCTTCGCTGAGAAAATCTAATTCTATTGCTTCAATTTGGTTTTGAATTTCCGCTATTGGTTCGGGATAATGCTGTTGATAAAGTGCTAGCAATTGTATTAAGTCGTTAATATAGCCGTCGGCGTGTTCAATGTTACCGTGAATGAAGTTGATAGGATTGTTAATTTCGTGAGCAATGCCTGCCACCATTTGACCGAGGGAGGACATTTTTTCAGTCTGAATTAATTGAGACTGAGTTTGTTTTAATTCTTTAGTGTAGTCTGCTACTCGCTGGATTAGCTGATTAAAAGATATAGCTAAACTTCCTACTTCGTCTTCTGTTGTAACTGGTGTTTGCAGGTGAAAGTTTGATTCACGAGTGACTTGTTGAGCAACATTTGTGACAGTTTCTAAAGGCTGTGCGATCGCGCGGCTGGTATAGTAAGCAAGAACGGCTGCTATGATTGCAGAAATTAGCATACTACCAATGATTATTCTGGTTCTGAGTGCTTCTGCATACTGTACACCTTCGACTCCTTGCAGCTTTTGAATGCTGATTGCTGAAATTTGTTGAGTTAAATTATCGGAAAGTCGATCTAGTAGCAATGCCTCTTCACCGCTAACATTCCTTAACAGTTGTAGCTGTGTTGGCACGATCTGGTTGGGCTTTATATTCCAAGCGTTGGATTCTTTTAACTGCAACTTAATCATCTCGCCATAGTAATCAATAGTGATGGCGTATTTTCTCAATAAATTCAACAATTCATCTCTATTAAGTGGTAAGCTTGAGCTGTTAGTTTCTATAAAAGTTTGGCTTCTCGATATCAAGATTTTAGCGGAATTGATTTGCTCTAAAAACTGAGAATTTTCATATTTTAGCCAAACCAAATCTCCTAGAACAACAGGCAGTCGCGAGGCGTGCATTCGCGCCTGAAAGACAGAATTCTGTAAACCTTGGAGGAGTTCTTGTTGCTGTTGAGCAATGTTTAGCTGATACAAAGCTTGCTTGCGAAAGTAGTCTCCTACTCCCATCCCTATTCCCGTCCCCAAAATCGCAATCCCAATTGCCAAAGCATAGCCATAGCCGATTTTTTGGCTAATTCGTAATCGACTGAATATTTGTTTTGTCACATTTTTCGGCTTAGCTGAATTTGTAGATACCTGCTTTTGAGGGAATTTATCAGCCTTGCCTTTGCTTTCTCTGCGCTTTCCGGGGGTTAATAGCAACATCACAACTTCCTCCCAAGCTCATCAGGAGTCAACTCCTGCCAACTTAACCAGCTAAATCTGCGCGATCGCGGCTGATGGGCGCAATGTACCTAGTGTTAATACTTAGTATGCCTCTTTTTTAGATAAAAGGTTTGTGATCTCTATCAATATTTTCTGTGATTGTACACAAAACTTGATTCTGTTTGATTTTGATGTCAGCTAAGCTGAAATTTATTATATTTTACTCATCCACTGGTAAGTCTCGGAGGAAATAAAAGCGATCGCTTCCTAAACTCTCTCCTTTAATTCGCCCTAAGTAACCCGTCAATGGTGAGGAAAGTTCTATAGTCAAATCCTTTACTGATTCGTTTGTCAGCTTAGAATCAGTGGTGGCAAATGTAGCATTGTATTGAACTTTAATCTCAACAACCGTTGGAAAGTCGCTATCTGAGCAAAGTTGTTTCACTGCTTGTATGATTTGCGATCGCAGCCTAATTTCTCTCTCAATTTTCTCAATATAATCATTAATTCTGTCGTCAATTTGCCGCCCAGTTTCTAGATAGGGCTTGAGTTCAACCAAATTAACTGCACCTGGATATTTAGCTTTTAACTCAACTAGCTTCTGTAAAGTCATGGCATTAATAATACTAATTTTCCATTCTTGTGCTGCTTTCAACATATCTACCGAAGAATTGCCAGGGCCAATTACTAACTTGGTAGATTCTAAAAACTTATCCCGACTTAAGTGCATTCCTCCAAGTTTAATCAATTCCTCAGCAGTTCGACTAGGGATAAGCCTACCCGCTTTACACTCACCAACTAAGGGATAGGGTTTCGAGCAAAATAAATCTAAACCACCAGCACCGCCTTTGTAGGCATTCTCAACCTTGAAGCCTAAGAATTCAAGACTTTGGCGTGTGACATTTTCAAAATCTGTCCCTGCTTGATAATTGCTTTTTTTTTCTTCTAGTTCTATGCTGCGATTGCCCAAGGCTGCTATGGTATTTATCCAAGATAATTCTGGTTTAATTAGCTTTACAGGCTTATCGCTACTCCAACCCAAAAACATTTTTAGTTCTACATCTAGTTTTTTAGCCGTTGGGTTAGTAGTGGATAAAAGCGCGATCGCACTTTGCAACTCTTCCAATTCTGGATGCTCTGGAGGCTCTAGTTTTTCCAGCTTTTGACGGCGTTGAGCGAAGATAGTATCGCTCAAAACTGGCGAAGAATCATTAACATTTAGGGAAGTTGGCAAAGGTACAAAATTGCTGCTAAGATGTACTGGCATTTCCAGGGGTTCAGGTAGCAGATAGACACGCAAATGAGCTAGAAAAATATGAGGTCGTTGTACGAGAGTTTGCTCTAATAACTCTGTTGTCCAGATGGTTAATTGTGACAAAGCTTTTAATGATTCAGGATCGTTCAGCATTTGGCACAGTTCGCATTTAGCCCAAGCTTTAATTAAAATCTTATCAGAATTTAATTGAGCGAGGGAAGTTTTAGCCATAGGCAAAAAACTTGAGCGATAGTGTTGTTCGTGAGGGAGCAATTTAATCGAGGTATCGGTTGGATATAGGGCAAATTTCCGCCCCGGATTTAGAAACAGCCGAGGCATAGCTACGATAGATTGTCCTTGGATTAAAGCTTCAATATCTGGAACTGGTAAAGCCAGTGCTGTTTGAAGCAAAATTGATTCACTCATACTTAACTAAATTCGCCGATTAGATCTTCATCATCTGTATCATTACTGTTGGAAAGGTTGAAGAGGTCTGCTAAAAAGTCTAGTTCATCTTCGTCATCAACCACAGGCATTTGATTTGACGGATCGCTCAAAATTTCTCGCAGTAAAAAATTGTCAAAAACAAGTTTTTTCTGAGATATAAAATCTAAAACCTCGTCTTCTGTTAAATTATACTCTGTGCATTTTTCATAAACACTACGGAGAGCAATCAAGGGTTTTATTTGCTCTTCAATTAAATACACAACCTCACCGCCTTTTTCTACTGCCACGAGTTTTTCCAGTAGCTTGTAGGCTTGAGAATTTTTGCTCATCTTCTCTATTTTTGATTGGGAACGTACTAAACAACCTCGTGTTAAATCAAATTTTTGATAATCAATTAAGCGTCTTAATCCAGTAACTAAGTCAGATTGAGAAGTTTCAATGACTGCAACACCAATTTTTATCTTTTTTCCATTTTCGACACCAATTATCTTGAAATCAATCCAGCCTGCATTTTGTAATTTTGGTTTAACCTCTGTTATGATGTTATTAATTTTTACGTTGTCCACAGTCTCACCTATTAGGATTGAAAAGCCAAAGCAAATAGCATCAGCAATTGTGACACTATCCTTAATCTCCTCTCGGATGTCTGCATCAAGTTCCTTAGTTAAAGCCAACTCAAACCGCTTAAGAGGATCTTTTTGATCTTCAGATATTGGAGGTATAAAAACTTTACAATTGTCAGCACACCATGTCAAAGCTTCCCGTACAGTTGGCTTACCTCTGCCATATTCTCTCAGTTGACTTTCCTCAAATGGGTAAAGCGGATGAGGAGGATTTAAACTTCTGACCTTATAAAAATCTTGCAACCATAACTCGACTAAATCGACTAAAGAATCACCATTTAAGTATTCTAAATCAATTGGTTTTCTCTGTGTGTATGTTGAAAGTCGAGCCGGTATACCGCCTGTCATCACCTTAACTGCGTTTGTCCACGTATAAGGCATCATTACTGTGATAATAACTAAACCTTGAGTGAGTTCTGACTGTTCAAGAGTATCGTACAAACGCTTAACAAGATCGGCTATTACCTGTGGTGTTGTCAAACCATCATCTCTACAATTTGCATTTACATCTATTTCATCAAAACAAATGATTACAGGACGGTAGTAACTCACTAAATTCAAAATTTGCTGGACATTATTAAGAGATTCTGCTTCTCTATCCTGATTAGTCTTGCCCGAATTAGTCGGCAATCCTAGTTCCTCAGCTTTAGATTGATCTAACTCTTCACCAGATAACCATTTGATAGCAAAAGGTGTTTGAACTTCGGATAATGTCCACAAAACAGATCGAACAATATAGGGATCTAAATTTGACTTTGTTTTAAGAAATTGCTTAGTTAGGGATTTCATGTAATTCTTGTTTTTAGTAGCCCAACTAGCACATACTTCATCAAACTGATCGAGTAGTTTTTGAGGAGAAAGAGTGGGTGAAGCAGGATTTTTAGCTTTGAAACATTGGTTGGCCATTGCTGCTGCTATTTCTTGCACTTGCATGACATCTTGGCTGCTTATGCGACTTAAGCTGTTAACTAAAGTTTGCTGAAATTGGTATTTTATTAAGTTTAAGTCAGTGTAATTATCGCCACTCACATAAACAAATAAAATGCCACTATTACTTTCTAGTCTCTGGCAAACGCGGCTCAAAATGTGACTTTTCCCTACTCCCTGGTCAGCAGTCAATACCAGTGAAGTAACTTTTTCTTGATCTGATTGACTTGTCCTTACTTTTTCAACTGCCTGAAAAATAGCATCGGAAGCGTGAGCATTTAGAGTAGGAAGATCTGGAAACCCTTTTCGCCAAATATCTTGTTCTTTAACAATTCCAGCTTTGCTAAATGGATTGTGATTTTGGATTGCAGCATTCAGGGCTTCTATCGGAGAAACTGGTATATTGTTCATTGTTATCGAGTGTGAGGTAACGAACTACAAAAAGATTGAGAACAATTTTAGGGATTCAAACGCTTAACGTAGTAACGCAATGTACCACCAGGAATAGTGATTGAGTCTTCACGTTTATCTGGGGTGCTATCTTGCGTTTCTCCTGCCATTAGCTGAAAAATATCATTGGCCTGCATTTCCAACAGCCACTCATTAAACTGCGATCGCGCCACTCTTTCCCCAATCACCCGCCGCATCCGATAAATGGGAACCAAATCGTCATAGTTAAAATCTTGATTTAGCCGATCGTAAACCTTCAAAGCCACCACCTTAAACCTCTCATAAGAAGCGATCGTCTCCACCTCTGGCTTAGGTTTCTCCACCGCCACAGTTACCGATCCCTCTTGAACCCGCAACCATTTCAATAGTGCATTCCCCAATCTCGTCCCAATTTGAGAACCGTCAAACTCAAACAGAGAATCGCTATTTTTCAAACCTTGCGCCAAAATCTGCTGACCCACATCCGTAATTTCAACTACCATCACTCGCTTTTCAGTCGAAAATGCGATCGCACCACTTTCTCGCAAACCAGTCAAAATTCCCTCATAATCCTTACTCGTCTCCCCAGTCCGCACAATCCTTTTCGTCAAATCTCCCTTCTTCACCCTCCCCTTACCAAAGGATACATCCCACAAATTCAGCAACACCCGAATTTTTCCTTTCGCATCCCAAACCAATTGTTCTTCAGGTGTCCGAGGCGTTTTAGACACAACAGTTCCTTCTTGTTCCGACATATCCATAATTCCAGTAACGGGTACAACAATCAGATTTTTCAGTAAAAATACCGAAGACTAATCTGATATTTCTATCGTAATACTTAGTGAGGTTGCAAAAACCTATCCAATTTCATCTTAACAGGACTTATGCACTCATTACAATTTTTTGTGGTTGCCCATCCAGTAAAGCAATCTCCAGTCTTGATTTATCATTATCAGTAAATAAGTCATAGTTAAAATAAATCTGCCCAATCCACGCATAATTAAATCGAATAAAATTCAGAGGATTGGCTAAATCCTGATTAATTGACAGCGCTGCTAGCAATACTTGCGATCGCTTCTTAATTAGTAATTATACCTCTAAACAAATCAACCTGCCACATCCTTAGCCCTACACCCATAAATTACTATGGTAGCAAAAAATAATCTCCTACAAACCGCCTCTCTCCCAGCTCCTACCAGTCTCAAGCATCTCAGATGATTCTAATAAATTCTCCTGTAGAGATTGCCATTACAGCATAGGGTTTACTAACCTCATCATTCCCCCTTAGTTAGATTTAATTCCCACCTTAATTCATAACTTGATTCTTACTTTAGGAAGATAAACTCACCATAAATGCTTGTTACATTGCAAGAGCAGTAATGAGTTAAAGTTCCTTTATGAAAACAATTCCCGATCAAATTACAGAAAGCAAAGACAAGCTTCCAAACATTACTCCTACCCCTTCTCGTTTGAAAGCCCAATCCTCTAGCCATGACCTGAAATCTCGTCTAGATTGGGGCGAACCAGGGCTAACAATCATTGATGTACGCGATCGCGAAAGCTTCAACAAAAGCCACATTACTGGTGCGCTGCCAATGCCAATGGATGAATTAGTAGAACGGGCAAAAAGCAGCCTAGAGTACAATCGCGACATCTACGTTTATGGCGAAAGTGACGAAGAAACTGCTCAAGCTGCTGCCCAACTTCGCGCAGCCAACTTTCAAAATGTAGCTGAACTTAGAGGTGGAGTTCCTGCTTGGAAAGCCATTGACGGCCCCATTGATGGTTCTCTAGAACACGACAACCCAGGCCCCGATGCCTACAACGTTCTTTCTCGCCTACAACAACACGCACAAGCGCAGAAAGTGAACAAATAAAAAACTTTTCCCCCTTTTTAAGCGTAGATATAAACAGGCCCCCTTTTTTAGGGGGTTGGGGGATATCACTTGCAAAAGCTAATAGAGATTATCTTTATCTAAATATTAGCTTCCTAACAGTTTGACCCGAGAAAGATTTACCAATTTCTATTTATTTATAGCAACTCAGAAGCCTAACCGTTATTACATACTCTGTTTTTAATTTTTAATTTTTAATTATTTCTGACCATCCCAGACGAGTTGGCTGCTCATAAACCCGCTTCAAAGTATTAATATCTCTCACAGAAATCGGTGGGGGGGTTCTCACCTGAGCAAAATACATGACATCAGTATCCACAGGACTATGACCCCAAATTCCCAACCCATGACCGAACTCATGACGTGCTACAGCAGCGATATATTTTCCTGTTTGGCTCGGATTTAACCAAATAGTACAGCGATGAGATAAAATACCTCTATCCCCTTGTTTACTAACATATAACTCATAGCGAGTTTCACCCGAACGCGCCCGTAATTGTCCCTGTCGTAAAGGCGGAGACTGGTGTAAAATTATAATATCAGCTTTCTCTAATTCATCCACCACTTCCAATGGCAAATAAACTCCCCATTCGAGTACAGCGTTCAACACGGTTTCGCTCCATGACTGAGAGCTATTCCTATCAGTAACCTGCTCTACATATACCTTGATTGGAAACTGCGACCACACCAAATAACCGAATTCTAAGGGCTTAACTTCGTTAAAATAATTGCTGTTATCTTTGGAATCTTTCCAATTAGTTAGCGTTGCAGGTAAAGGATGAACTTGTGGTGAAGGTAGCCGATCGTTTAGAGTATTGAGACTAGCAGCATCACCTTGAAACTGAGTAATAATTATTATAATAAAAGTACAAAAAGCTACAAGTGAAACGGTCAAAAACTTATGTTTGAAATCAGTAAACATAAACCAACTAGCTACAAGTAGACGGGGGATTAAAATCGCGGCTACACGAACAAAGTCCGCCTACGCGGACTATTAAGAAAAAGAAGATACTAAATCTAGCTTAAATACTCCCTTTATCTCCTAGTCCGCGAAGGCGGACTTCGTTTGTGTAGTTGCGATTTCAATCGCCGAACCATCAACCCCGAATAATAAAGAGGATACCTACTTTGGAGCTAACCAACCAGCACTCAAAATCAGTGTTAAACCCAGAAAAACAATAGATAAACCCCAGGTAATCCGGTTTATAGCTGTTTCTGCGCTCTTGGTACTGGTAAACAATTGAGCTTGTCCTCCAATTCCTCCAATGCCATCGCCTTTAGGGCTATGCAAGAGCACAAAAACAATAATTCCGACAGCAGATAAAGACCAGATAATTTGTAAAACTTGAACAATAGTCATGGTAATTGGTAATTGGTAATTGATGACTGTTAACTGTTAACTGTTAACTGTTAACTGTTAAGATTCCTACAATCGTACTCGCACGGGAGTACGATTGGCTCGGACTTCAAAATCGGCGGTTTCAACCATCGATTTACCTGTCATTTCTGGGGGTTGAGGTAATTTCAAAATCTCCAGAATTGTCGGTGCAATGTCAGCTAAACAGCCGTCAGCCCTCAGAGGAACATCAGTTGCGTGTGCGGGAATTTTTAACTTTTCCCCTTCTACAAGGATAAAGGGTACTGGGTTAGTTGTGTGAGCTGTCCAGGGATTGCCGTTTTCATCCCACATCAACTCAGCGTTACCATGATCGGCAATAATAATCGCTGTACCGCCAGCTTTATTGATACTTTCCAACAGGCGGCCCAAACATTTATCTACAGTTTCGATCGCAGTCACAGTTGCTTCCATAATTCCCGTATGGCCTACCATGTCCGGGTTAGCATAGTTAATCACCATTAGCGAATAAATCTGCTTTTCGATCGCAGCGATCGCGACATCAGTTAGCTCATAGGCAGACATTTCCGGTGCGAGGTCATAAGTTGGTACCATCGGACTTTGTACCAACTCCCGATCCTCCCCTTCAAAAGGCTCCTCTAGACCCCCATTAAAAAAATAAGTCACGTGAGCATACTTTTCAGTTTCCGCCGCCCGAAACTGCTTCAAACCACGATCCGCGATCGCACCGCCTAAAATATTATTCAAATTCTGCGGTTCAAAAGCCACCAACACCGGCAACTTAGGGTCATACTGCGTGAACGTCGCCAAAGTTAGAGGTTGAATTTGGTGCCTTTCAAACCCTGTAAAATTAGGATCTACCAAAGCCTGCGTGATTTCTCTAGCCCTGTCTGGGCGGAAATTGAAGAAAATTATCCCATCTCCAGATTCTACTGCCCCCGGCGCGATTCGAGTGGGAATCACAAACTCATCCGTCACTCCTTCAGAATAGGAAGTCCTCAATAACTCCACAGCCGAACGCCCATCACCAGGCCCAACCCCTACCATCACATCGTAAGCCAGCTTAACTCGATCCCAGCGCTTATCGCGATCCATCCCATAATAGCGACCGCTGACAGTCACAATCCGGCCTACACCAACTTGATTGATATAACTTTCAATCTTTCCTAGAGCTTCAATTCCCTCTTTCGGATTAGTATCGCGGCCATCTGCGATCGCATGAATGCAGAGATCGGAAATACCTTGAGCCTTTGCCAAGTCTACCAACCCGAAAATATGGTCGAGATGGGAGTGAACACCGCCCTCCGAACAAAGACCGATGAGGTGTAACTTAGAGTTGCGATCGCGCACATCCGAGCAAACCTTCACCAAAGCCGGATTGCTAAGCAAACTCCGATCTTCCACCGCATCCGAAATCCGCACCAACTCTTGAGGAACCACCCGCCCAGCGCCGATATTCAAATGGCCCACTTCAGAATTGCCCATTTGACCTTCCGGCAACCCCACAGCCCTGCCCGCCGTGCGGATCAGAGTTCTCGGATAAGCCGCCCACAAACTATCCATTACCGGAGTCTTAGCGGCGGCGATCGCATTTCCGTCAGTCTCTTCACGATAGCCCCAACCGTCTAAAATTATTAGCGCAACAGGAGATACAGACGTTTGTCCCATGCCGAGTTACCCTTTCGCGATCGTCATTCCTCAGACATCATACCATTCAGGCCAACTTGAGCAACTTTGTAGTCACAGAGTCCCAATTCGCTGGGATTTTGTTATCGGGGGTAAAATTCAACTACATTTTGTTTGATTTTGACATCATAATTGCCAAAAAAATCATGACCCAGAAGACCGATCTCCATTTGTTGAGCGATCGCCACCTCTACATTCTTCACAATCGCACCCCCAACTCCAATTGACTGAACGCGACCGAGGCCAAATTCCACTATCCTACCGTCAGCGATCCCAGCTTTGATTTTGCCCACCGATCTCACTCCCAAAGCTGAAGCCATCCGCTGAGTAATCAGCGTACCTGATGCCCCTGTATCCACAATCATCTCAAAAGTCTTCTTGCCATTAAACGTCACATCGATCACCGGAGTTCCCGCAGCACGGCGTTTGATTTTAGCTTGGAACACTTTTGGATTTCCCCCTGGCTGAGTATTCGGAGTCGAAGAGCCAGAACCGCCTCCGCGCCTAAACTGAGCGTATACATCGCTCGTGTTGTTCCCAGATTTAATAGTAAAATCTGCCCACATTTGCTGAGCTTGCGCCTTCTGACTTAGCAAAAAAACCGCAGCCATTGGCAAGGTACACATAGAAACTAGCGTCGTGACCGAAATCACCCTGAAAATAACTTTTTTCATTAAACTTTATTCCTTTGTTAATTCAATGTTACCCAGAGAGATATAGGTACTTTAACCACTAATATGCTAGCCTATCTCGACTAAACTGCCCTGTAAAACTAATCAAAATCTCACAGAAAAACTTGGCAATCTCACCACGATCGCATACCATCGAACAGAGATTGACTTGCAGGCACGCAAGACTATAAAAAACCAGCCGTCTGGGGTATTCTTGAAATAAGGCGCGTGGGTAATTGGCAATGCGTAAAATTTTATTGGTAGCAGCTACAGGACTATTAGCTTTCATAGTCGGAGGATGCGGTGGCGGGTCAGGAGGCGACACAGCTAGTCCTAGCCCCACTTCGGGCGCTAGTCCCCCCTCTCCGGCGGCCTCGGCCCCAGCAACGCCTGGATCATCTCCAAGCCCTACGACAGTAGCTCAGGCTTTCCCTTCCCCTGTGGTAACACCACAAACCAACACAGCCGTTGGTGCTACAGGCTTAATTCAGTCTACAAACCCAGACGAACGAGCAAGACAAGTTCAATCAGACATTGCTGGCCAAAATAAATCGAACCCGTTGAAACCGCAGCCCCAACAGGTACAAGTACCCGCCCCAGCAGGCGCAGCAGGCGATCCATTTTCCGTGCTTCCACCTCAAACGATTAGGAACAGTCCCGAAGCCGTCGGTGTAGGAACACCAGAACCGCCCCAACTACAAAATAGACAAGTTCCCAATCTCCCTACACTGCCACAATACACAAATCCTCCCCAGTGGAAACCGACACCAGCAGGAGGAGCAGGAGGAGCAGGAGGAACCCCAGGGATTCCGCAACTACCAAATCAACAGGGAACAGAAGTGGGCACTCTCCCTAAACTGCCAACAGACACCAGCAGACCCCAGTGGCGACCGCTTCCCGGCAATCGCCCTGGTCAGCCGGCCCCTCCCTCACTCCCGCAAGCAAAGCCAACAGAAATTTCTGGTTTACCCAAGTTGCCAGTAGAGGTAAGCAGACCTCAATGGAGACCGCAGCCGCCTATTGCCGCTAGACCCCCGTCATTCCCACCCGCAACTACTAGAGAAGTACCAAATCTCCCTAAATTGCCTGTAACGTCGCCACCACAAGCATGGCGCGATCCCAATCCGCCGCCGCCTCCGGCAGCGCGTCCAGGGCCACCGCCCCCACCTTCGACAGATATCGCCCAAGCTACCGAAGTTAGCGGGGTAGTGAGAGTAGGCAATGAGATATTCGTGATTGTGAAAGCGGCCAGCGAGGCAACTAGCAGATATGTCAAAGTCGGTCAACGAATTGCTAATGGGCAGGTACTGATCAAACGGGTTGTGTTCCGATCGGGACAAGATCCAGTAGTGATTTTGGAGCAAAATGGCGTGGAAGTAAGTAAAACTGTAGGAGAACAATCTCCCCTAGCGTCAAAACAACCAGGCTAATGCAAAATTTATTGGAATCCTTGCATCAAAAATTGAGGTAGTCTATGCTTGGCTTAATTCAAAAAATTGGAAAAGTAATATTAGTTAGTTCTTGCTTGGGATTTGCTTTTTTAATCGGCAATCCTCTGCCATCATTAGGGCAAAAAGAAGGCGAACAAAAGCGCCCCCCCATTTGCGAAGGTAATCCGCCGACAGGTCGCGTCAGGTGCAACTATGACAATGGCGATAACTACCAGGGAGATTTCGTTAACGGCCGACCACAGGGCAGAGGAATATATGTGTACTCGAAGGGCGATCGCTACGAAGGACAATTCCGCAATGGTATACCCCACGGTCAAGGAACATTCCTATTTTCTAACGATGACCGCATGGTAGGACAATTCCGTAATGGTGTACTTGTTAATGGCGAAGCAATCTTTGCTAATGGCGATCGCTACAAAGGAACATTCGACGAACTTTTTGAAGTCTCTAGCGGTAATAGTCTTGGCAGTCAGCCCAGCGGTCAAGGGCAATTTATTTTTGCTAATGGCGATCGCTATGTCGGTCAGTTTTTTGCAGGTCAACCTTTTGGCAACGGGACATTTACTCGCGCAGACGGTACACGCTGTCAAGGTCAGTTTTTTAATCAAGGATTAGATGGAAAAGGCACTTGCACATTCCCCACCGGAATTCGCTACGAAGGAGAATTTCGCAAAGGACTACCTCACGGTAGAGGTGCGATCATAGATGCCAGAGGTAGGCGCTTTCCGGGAGAGTTTCGTGCTGGCAAACGCCGCTAATAATTAAGAAAAAGAGCAATTAATAATTACAAATTACAAATTAAAAATAATATTAATTTTTTAATTTGTAATTTGTACAAGAGCAAATAATTTAAGTTGATTTAAGCGAATATTGTCACCAAGATGTAAATAAAATCTTAGGAATTTTAGCGAGTGTTATAAATCAAAACTAGGCTCTTTCGGCATAGCGTTGCTTGCCGTAGGACTGACTCACTCCGCCAAAAATTCCCTAACCCTTTCCCGAAACAAACGCACCGCCGCCCTTTGTCCGATCGCTTTACTTTGTTCTATCAAACCCGGAATTTCTGCGATCGGCAAAAACGGAAAAGCCAGACTATTCTCCCTCTCTTCATAGCTTCCATCAATCAATTGATACACTTGAAGACTTTGATTGCGATATCTCCAAATTTCAGGAACTCCCAGAGAAGCATAAATGGAGAACTTATTCAAAGAAGAACTCGTGTAGTCTGATTCTACTACTAAATCCGGTGCAGGATCGGCGGGTAAATTAATTTCATCTTTATCTCTAACTAAAGATTCATTTTGAATGTAAAAACAAGTATCTGGTTCAATAGCACGAGCTAAATCCTCCCGTTCAAGAGTCAACGCACCGAGACTCATAGCTTCAATTTCTAACTCATCTGCTAAAGCTCCAATAAAGAGTTCGAGCATAACTTTAGGTCTTTCATGTTTAGGCAAAGGCCTTCTGATTTCTAAAACTCCTTCCGCATAGGCAATTCTCCAGGCTCTACCATCGCCGACATCAGACATTATCGCATTAAATGTTAGCCATTTAATGCCTGTCAAACTAATTAATTTTTCCTCATTACTTCGTAGATGAGAAGTCAAGGTAGTTGTTACCATCTGAGGTACAATTAGTTAAGTTTTTATTGATTTTAACACTACCTAACCGCCAAGGCGGTTGCTATACTTAAAAGCGCTCACCGAGCAACCTCTGCCTCACCCCCTCAGCAATTTTCTGCCCCAGATACTCAGGAATCAAACTCTCATTCGGCCCCAACAAGTAGAGAATCAAGCGAGTACGCCCCCGCCAAACCAGCAAATTAGCATTCACCACCAATAAATCCTCTTGCCAAATGGCATACATTACCTTATAGAAAAGTCCAGGCTGGTTATCCGCCTCAATCAGCAAAGCAGGTAAATGGAAAACCGGATCGACATAGAACTCAGTCGCTACATCCTCCAAACCCGCATCCAGATTAAACTCCACAGCGAGCATTTCTTCCACTTCAAAATGCCCCGCCAGGGCCTCCCGAACGGCCCTACAGACATTTTCTGCTGTCTTATCAGTCAGAACCTTACCCCCGCGTGACACCACCAACTTGATAAACACCAACATCGGTGGGTAAATTTGTCCATAGAGACTGAGGCTGTGAATCGTCAGCCCGTAGGCCGCCAGCACGCCAAAAATATCGCTCAGCAGGAAAGACTGGTTGCGGTAAGCAAAATGCAGAGCACTTTTACTACCCTCCGGTCTGATTTCAATCACAGCTTGCCTCGTTTTGTATAACTGGTAGGCTAGCTTCAGGTTTTGCAATTGAATCTCACTGCTGACAAATTGCTCATAAAATTGGGGAAACGCCCGATTAAAGCGCTTGAGCAGTTCCAATGTAGATGGTTTTAAACCCGGAGCCATAATTGAGGGGAGGTACGGGAGATATACTAGCTATTAAGGTCATTCAACTTCTACTACCTTAACCACGCCTGCATGGGTTTTTGGAAAAACTTATTTAGCGGTTCTGACTCTGCCTCTACGCCCCAGACAGCGGAATTTGAGGAAGATTTTGCTTTTGGGGCAAGCGATTCGCTATCCCCGCCCTTTCGCAAACCCACTACTGGCAATAGTCGCATCTTGTTTAGTACCGATCGCGACATAGACCTCTACGAGCTCGAAGAACTCTGTAATGCAGTTGGGTGGTCTCGCCGCCCCCTGCGTAAAGTCAAAAAAGCCATTCAACACAGCTTCCTAGTCGTTTCCATGTGGGAAATGCGAGGAGCCCAGCGACGGTTGATCGGTTTTGCCAGAGCCACATCAGACCATGCTTTTAATGCCACACTCTGGGATGTAGTGGTTCATCCAGAATTCCAGGGGTCGGGCTTAGGTAAGGCGCTGATGCAGTACATCATTAAAAAACTCCGCAGCGAAGATATCAGCAACATTACCCTATTTGCTGACCCTCATGTGGTAGATTTCTACCGAAATTTGGGCTTCCTGTCCGATCCAGAGGGCATCAAAGGAATGTTTTGGTATCCAGACTAGCCCTCAAAGCTGCCAAGATGTCATTTTTTTGCGAAATTAAGCCAAAATTGAATTTGCCCAAAACCACCAAAGTATGATATATTGGCAATGCCATCAAAAAAATGTTGGTGTTTGGGAACAACTCAATCAAAAGTTTTGTTTCTCAAGGTGTGTAGTTAAGCTAAAATCCAAAAAAGCTTGACAATCGCATCATTCTATGAGCTAATTGCCATAGAAGAGAAAATGACAACAACGGGATGTAGCGCAGCTTGGTAGCGCGCCTGCTTTGGGAGCAGGATGTCGCAGGTTCAAATCCTGTCATCCCGATTCAGAAGCCGTATAACTACATAATGAGTCAGTCTCAGCCTCTTAGGTCTTGACCGGAAATTACCGGAAACAAACCAAAAGAGTCTGCGACTACTTATGATATATAAAGGCGAGAGTCTTTGTTTAAATCTATTATCAGGATTGCTCCTGGATAAAGCATGAAATCATTAGTTCGTTTGGGCGCAGTGTTGGGGATTTTAGGAAGCACTTTGCTTGGCCCTTCCCTGACAAGCAATATGTCAGCACTGGCACTGCCCGATCCGCAGGTTTTGGAAAAGTTACGCCCAGTGCCAGTATTTACGATTACTGACGCACAAGGTGCGCCCCTGATCGCTTCAGTTCCCAAAGAAGGTCAAAGCGGCAGCAATACCTCTGTAGCTGGAGTTTTTATCAGTCAACGGGATGCTCAAGCTTTTGTCGATCGCCTAAAAACTAGAAATCCTCAACTAGCAGCATCAGTGAAGGTAGTACCAGTATCTCTGGGAGAAATTTACCAGTTAAGCCAAGCTAACAAGGGTAAGGCAGAGGAAGTACAATTTGCCTATGTTCCTACCACTACCCAAGTGGAGTCTGCTAAAACCTTACTTCGGCAAGGCGGTCAACAGGTAAATGAATTTAGCGGTGTCCCTCTTTTCTTAGCTAGAGGCGGCCCAGAAAATGGATATTTGACAATTCAACGGGGTCAAGAGCAAGTTATTCCTTTGTTTTTCAATAAAGAGGAATTACAGGGGATGTTGGAGCGCTTTAAGCAACAACAACCAAATATTGCTTCCTCGCTCAAGATCGAGGTTGTGAATTTAGAAGCTGTTTTGGAAGCAATGCGGACTGACAACGATCCATTTTTGAGCCAAATTATTTTAGTACCACCGAGAGAGTCTCTGGAATACGTGCGAACGCTGCAACCATCGGGTGGAAACCAACAACAACCAGTACAACCAGGAGCAAGACCTTCTGCGCCAGTCCCAAGTCAACCTCGTCGCTAATAGTTAACTGTTAACTGTTAACTGTTAATTTGTCAGGACTTAGGAAAAAATATCTGTAACGCCGCCATCTTGGCGGCGATTTTATCATTTTATTAAATGACGGATTATTATATGGTTGTATCAGGGTTAGAACTTTGGGAGTGGTTAAATCAGGCGAAAGCTGAGGCGATCGCATCTAACATTTCTCTAACCGAACTTGAGTGGTGGTTGCAAGAGTTAGCAGGGATCGATCGCTTAAGTCTCCGCCTAGAATCCTTCAAAAATTCGCCCGAAGTTACTCTGAAGTTACCTTTTACTGACCTTAAGGATTTATGGCAGCGCCGAGTCAGCGAACAGATGCCAGTACAATATTTAACTGGAACTGCCTATTGGCGGCATTTTTCTCTAAAAGTAACGCCTGCGGTACTGATTCCGCGTCCAGAGACAGAATTGATAATTGATTTAGCGGTAGAAGCAGCTAAACGTCGATCGCAGATAGAAAGTTTAAATGCAAAATCCCATTGGGTAGATTTGGGAACTGGTAGCGGTGCGATCGCGCTGGGTTTAGCAGAAAGCTTGACAAATACTTTGATTCATGCTGTGGATTATAGCTCGGATGCGATCGCTGTTGCTCAGCAAAATGCAGATAATTTGGGTTTAAGCGATCGGATTCAATTTTATCAAGGTTCGTGGTGGGAACCTTTAGAAAGCGCGATCGTAGATGATTTACCCCTACGCGGTCAAATTAGCGGTATGGTTTCTAATCCGCCTTATATTCCTAGTAGTTTAGTGCCTAATTTGCAGCCGGAAGTGGCTAAACATGAGCCTCATTTGGCCTTAGATGGGGGAGTTGACGGGTTAGACTGTATTCGGCATTTGGTAGCAACTGCGCCGGACTATTTGCGATCGGGTGGTGTATGGTTGGCGGAGATGATGGAGGGACAAGCTGAGGCTGTGGTTGAGATGTTGGATAGTGCGGGTAGTTATCGAGACATAGAGATTCATCGAGATTTAGCTGGGATAGAAAGGTTTGCGATCGCGTTTAGAAAATGAGTAATATAAAATTTACTCATTTAGAATTCATATATTTTCAACTATTAATTTACACATCAGTATCTGTTTTTTTATCTATATACTAATTGAGTATCAATTCAATAGATCTAATCAACCCTGTAATCTCTGAATCTTTCAGAACGTAACTTGGAGTGTATACCAAACCATACTTTAACAAATTGCTTGGAGTTCCTAACAGCATTCCTCGCCCCTCACCAAACACAGAAAAAATCATCTCCCCCAACCACTTTGGAGTATGTTCCGAGTAAGCAGTTCTAAATATAGAAATATCTCCAATATAGTCACCAAAAATGACCCAGCAATGACCAGCCCAATCTAAATTAGATTCAGAAAAGGTTTGACTCATATCATTAGTCTTCATGTTATCTCCAAATATACGCTTGCCCATCATATCTAAACTGCCAGCAACCATATGAACAGGTATATCAGTATTGTCTCTTATCATTGCTGTCCATATAGCACTCATTGGAGCGCAGCTATTAGGAATTGATGGAAAATTATGCAAAATCCTCTTGGCCTCATCGACTATTAACTTCATATCTTCTTTGGTCAACCTATATTCAAGGTATTTAGATGCTTCCTCTTCAGGATAAGAGCGCTTAATTAGTTCTGATAATTCTTCTCTCATATAATCTTCAAAATTTGATTAGTTTGATGTAATTAATGTAACACCCCGGCATCTGTCTTGATAGAAGATTTTGTTGTAATAACCGAAACTTGAAAGCTGATTTGCCATTATCCTCTACGGATCAATCTTTACGAGCGTTACTTAATCAGGAGAACCCACTCTTTTTTGCCGTTTTTTCAACTTCTGCTGCAAAGCTTGTAGCTGTTCTTTAGTGTATTGTTTCTGAGTCAAGTCGCCGAACCAAATATTGAACTCAGGGACACCAGAGGCAGCCCGCATAGCATTCAAAAGCTCATCGACATTAATGAAATTATCACCATGCAATCGATGATAAAAGACAGCGAATGCTAAGGCGGCATCACGAATATCAATTTCGGTGGAAGTTCCTATAATCCAAGCAAACGGTACATCTTTTGCGCGGATAACTTGTGCCATCTTTATTCCCTTTGCCCCTCTACAACATGACATACACACACCGATGTCACCAATTATTTGATGAATTGAACGAATACACACGGCCAGTTCAGCCCATTTGACTACATCGCCAGAATCTCGTTGAGTGGTTAGTTGGATACCCTCCTCTCCACCGTGCGTACTGAAATGGAGAATCGGTGGTAACTCAAATTTGTTTACAGCTAATTCGACTCGATCAGTCATCGCAATATCGAATTGCTCAGGAGTGACTGCGAGGTTATATAAGTATGGTATCTCAGCAATGTCAAGGAATGAGCAGAGTGCGCGACCTTCCGTGATACCGTTCAAAAGTTCCTCTGGTGAGGGAGATTCAATAATATGGACGTAAAAACTGGCAGTCATCTTAATGGATTTGCTAATTTCCATGATCGTACACTTCAAAAGACCTATCTAGCCATACAATACGAAAAATTGCTTCATCCCGATAACCAACCATAGGTTTTAAGCCGCTAAATCGGAATGCGATCAGATCCACATCTTCTGTAATATGCTTAGGAATAGAAACAAGAAAACTATTTCGACCAATTATTTCGTACCCAACCCCATGACGAGGTGCAAGACGAAGTTCTCTCCAAGATAACTGACTGAGTTTGTACAAGGTAGATACCAGTGCTGATTTCTCATCTTTATCACAACTATCTAAGCCATGTGTTTTATCAAGATATCGAAAACAGAAAACGGGGGGTTCCAAATCGTAATTTGTGGTACTTGGCAAAGCCGGAGGTGAAGCAATTCGCTTTCCCTTTCTAGGTTCTTTGCCCTTCATCTTTGCCATGACTACTTAACCAGTTGAGTCTCAAAATATGCCTTCATCAAATCATGGGATATCTCTTCATTAAGAAGAGTTTCTTTCCAAGGTAATTCTTGATGAGTAAAACGCATTAGTGTTGGCGCGGTGTATTGTCCATAAACTTCGTAAACCTCATTAAGTAACTCTTGCGTTTCTCGATCGTATAGAGCTATATTAAAATCATCAGGCTGTGGAAGAGAATTTACCTCATATTGCTTGTATAAACGATAAATGTCTGGTACAACAGGCCCATATTGCCAAGCTTCAATTCTCTCAGCAAAAAGGGGTTTTCCAAATAGAACTAAATGGAAACCCTGAGCATAGTAAAGTAATTTTTGAAGTTTCAGATTAGTAATTAAATCTTCGTCTTCAGGAGAAGCAAGAGTAATGAAGTATTTAGCTATATCCAAAGCATTGTACATAACTGAAAGTTACTTTAAAAGGTGATAATGACAATTATATCATAGTTTTATATTTAACTATTAATCTACAAATCAGGAGCATTATTACTACATCTCCATTTTATACCAACAATCAATCACAGGACTTACACAGGCACACTATATATAGCGTGCTTGCGTAAGTCCTGAGTATATCATTCCGGTGCAACCGGAATTGATATCATACAGTGTTTACTTTTGCAACTGCGTCAGCAAGACTTTTTAATGGACATTCTTGATTTACCTGTAAGGAATTTGATAATGAGGGCAAACAGCATCTACTTGTATTTGAGAATAGATCATTACTTCTCCCTGCCAAGTCATATACTGAGAACCAGGAGTCTCCACAATCAAATCTGCATTCCCGTTATGACGATAGAACTTAATATCTGGTGTTTTCTTAGAAAACTCATTCTCAAAAAATAGAGGTGGCAGCCATTGGTGACAAGTTAAGAAGAGCGCTCGAAAGTCAAGAGGGACTTTCTCTAAAAGCTCAAACGTGTGAAACTCAGACTGGATGAGTCATCTAGCCCCGGTGAATCCCCATGAGCCGAACCCGAAAAACTAATAGAGACC
>NZ_JAQMUA010000130.1:0-23389 GCF_028330895.1 Kamptonema animale CS-326
ATCCTGGCGGTATCAGGAACCGCCAGGATGGCGGCGTTACGTAAATCTTGAGTAAATCCATCATGATTTACTCATTAATATTATGCTTCCACCGTTGGGCGAATCAATTCTGAGCGGAAATTTTGTCGAACTTCAGGAGTAAGATACCGCCGCTGCAAAAGTTGCCATTTCTGCCAAGATTCAAAGCGACTTTGGGCCATAATTTCTGCTAGGGTGGGAAGCTGTTTCTGGATATCAAAGTCAAATATATCAGCTAGAAATTCTCCTAGAACTTCACTGTCTTGAATATCCCCTAAATATTCTTGAATTGCTTTGACATCTCCGAGATAAGCTTCGTAAGTTTCACCGTAAAATTCAGTAAATAAACTCATTAAATAGCGCACTCGCTTAGCTTGTTTGCGAAGGTCGTGAAGAATTTCTCCTCCTTCTGTCAATTTCTGTTCTAGGATTTCAGAAGTCATATCTTCGTGGATTATAATCTCTCCTTCCCCCTCTGTCACACCTATTAACCAACCCGGATGCAGAAACATTTCGCTGACTTGAGGTAGTAGTAAATCTGGCAGGATGTCCTCAATTGGTAACTGTGCGATTGCATGATAGTGGGGTTCTTCTAGCCAATCTCGCAGCGATCTTTTGAATAGTTGGTAATGTTTATTTTCCAAAATTGCCCGAACTTTTTTTAAAGCGCGGTGCCGATCTTTGAGCAAGTGCAGCAAAGATTTATCTAATATTTCTTGTTCTTTAGATGGCAAAATTGGATAATAGCGTTTCTGAAGGCTTTCGAGCATCACATCTAAATCTCGGAGCTCTCCTAAAACACGAGATATTTTACCAATTCTTTTCTCGTTGGCTTCTTTTGGTAGATCTACAACCGGAGCAAAACCCGTCACCGCCGAGCGTAAACGCCTCATGCCGACGCGCATTTGGTGTAGTTCTTCGGGGTCTCGATCTGCGAGCACTTCGGCTTCGTGAGCTATGATTTTCTCGAAATATTTCTCAATTGCTTGGGAAGCTGCTGCTCCGAGAGTTTTTAGTTTTGACGATGCTTGTGCTTTCATAGCGGGTAGGGTGACAATCCTCTGTCTTCAGAGCGAACGTGAGTTTAAGTTGGAGAGATTAACGATAAGAAATTTTATTATACTACTTTTTTGAGGGTCTAGACACAACAATTATACTTAGCTAACACAAAAAGGATATTGACAGAAGAATGTTTTTGGGGTTTAACTCTTTAAGTAGCCATCTACCTATCAAAAGTGACAGCTAATGAGGTAAAGTAAGAGGCGAAAAAGTCTGGACATGACAGAGAGGTTGAGAGTGCCTACACTTGGCGTGAATATAGATCACGTTGCCACGATTCGGCAGGCCCGCCGGACGGTGGAACCTGACCCTGTAGCAGCGGCCGCTTTAGCAGAATTGGCCGGTGCTGATGGTATTACTGTGCATCTGCGGGAAGACAGGCGGCACATTCAAGACCGGGATGTTCGTGTTTTACGACAGACGGTGATGACTCACCTGAATTTAGAAATGGCTCCCACTGATGAAATGGTGGCGATCGCTCTCGATATTAAGCCTGACTACATTACTCTGGTACCGGAACGCCGACAAGAGGTGACAACGGAAGGAGGACTTGATGTCGCGGGGAACCAGCAGCGGTTGAGTGAAGTTGTGGATAAGTTACAAGGTGCTGGCATTCCCGTCAGTATGTTCATCAATGCCGAACCTACGCAAATTGAGGCCTCGGCGGCGATCGCAGCGCAGTTTATAGAATTGCACACGGGTGTCTATGCTGAAGCTAGTGCTGAAGCAAACCGGAAAAGGGAATTAGCTGTATTGGCCAAGGGATGTCAGTTAGCGATCGCCTCCGGTCTTCGAGTTAACGCCGGTCACGGTCTTACTTACTCAAATGTTTACCCAGTAGCCTCCCTTGAGGGTATGGAAGAACTCAACATTGGCCATACAATTATCAGTCGGGCCGTCCTCGTTGGCTTGGAGCGGGCCATCCGCGAAATGAAACAAGCTATGCGAGGCGAATTTTGATGATTGTTAACTGTTAACTGTTAACTGTTAACTGTTAACTGTTAACTGTTTTTTATTACTAAGGAAAATGCAAACCTACTACTACGTTTTAGCTAGCCAAAAGTTTTTGCTTGAGGAAGAACCTTTTGAAGAAGTTCTTAAAGAGCGAAATCGTCATTATAAAGAACAGGAAAAAGAAATTGATTTTTGGTTGGTGAAGCAGCCAGCTTTTCTAGAAGCGCCGAAAATGGCAGAGATTAAGGCAAAATGTCCTCAGCCATCTGTGGCGATCGTTTCTACCGATCCTCAATTTATTACTTGGTTGAAACTGCGATTAGAATATGTAATCACCGGCGAATTTGAGGCTCCCTCAGAAACAATTCCCGATGCTATAGCATCAATGGAGTGATATAGCTAGGGGTTAGGGGTTAGAGGGACTGGGGGAAGAAGGTAATCTCTCGGTTTTGAGTAATTCAGAATCTCCTAACTGCTTTGGCAGTTGCTATAAATAGGGTCAACTTTTCAATTCTTGGATCGGATGACAATTTCTAAATTCCACTTCTCAACTTTGAAACTGAGGCGATCGCGAATTTTCATTAATTCGGCTGCGATCGCCTTGGCAGGCTTGACAATTTTAGCAAATCATGCTCAAGCTCAACCGACCTGTCCCCCCCCTCAGCCGGGAGAATATTTGTTGCTAATTGTTACGCAGACAGGGGAGCAACAGGATAAAGCCAAGCGATCGCTGCCCCAGAACGCCAATAACATCACCATTTGCCGTTATATCAGCGATACCGTGACGCGAGTTGGTGGGTTTAGCAATCCCCAAGCCGTTAACGAATGGGCTCGGTACTTCCAAGAAAGAATAGGGCTACCAGCCTATGCCATACAACAGCCAGGAGTTGTCCCTACCCCTCAATCACCACCCCCCAACAATCCTGTATCTATTAACCCAGGCTTCAAACCTCAACCTCTTGGGGTTGGCTATGCGGTATTAGTCGATTACGTCAATCAGCCCCAACTAGCGGCGCAAGTGCAACAAGCATTAGGTAGAGAACTAGCCTTAGTATCTTACGGTCAACGCTCTTACTTGCTAGCAACCTATACCACCGATGGGAATGCAGCCACATCTACGCTGCAAACACTAAGCGATCGCGGATTTTTAGCAATGTTAGTAGACAGCCGCCGCGTCACTCTCATCAGCCCTACAGTCAAATAAATTAAAAGTTAAAAATTAAAAATTGGGTGACAATTTTTAATTTTTAACTTTTAATTTTTAATTTAATAAGCTGGCCCAGCGAGTAAAGAAATTGTCACCCCCAACCCTAAGCCTACAATTACTTGAAAAGGAGTGTGACCGAGTAATTCCTTAAGGCGATCCTCATTAAAGTGTTGGTGTTCAGTAAAAAACTCATCAATAATCTGGTTGAGGATGCGAGCTTGCTTGCCAGCAGCTTGTCGGACACCAGCCGCATCGTACATGACGATAATTGCAAAAATCAGCGCGATCGCAAACTCAGGAGAGTCCCAACCCACAGTCTGTCCCACCCCAGCAGCCAAAGCGCCAACAAAAGACGAGTGAGCGCTAGGCATTCCCCCAGTCGTCACCAAGTAGCGCAGATTAAACTTGCGATTTTTGACTAACTCAATAGGGACTTTTAAAAGCTGAGCCATCAGACAAGCGAACAGAGCCACCACAAGCACTTGGTTATGTAGGACATTGCTGGAAATTTCCTGCATAGTAATTTGGTATCCCTAATGAGTGCGGTTGGTAATAAAATCTGCGATCGCTAACAGCGGTTGGGCTTTTTCCCCAAAAATTGCCAGCTCAGCCTTAGCCGCCTCCACCAAATGTTTAGCACGGCGTTTAGATTCCTCAATCCCCCACAAACTGGGATAAGTCACCTTCCCAGCCTGCACATCCTTACCAGCAGTTTTTCCCAACTCCTCTTGAGTCGCCGTAATATCCAGAATGTCATCCACAATCTGGAAAGCTAACCCAATATTCTGAGCATAAAGGGAAAGCCGCTGCAAATCAGTGGGTTCGGCCCCAGCAAGTATAGCCCCACAAACCACACAAGCTTCTAGAAGTGCGCCAGTCTTATGAGTGTGAATAAAATTGAGAGTTTCCTCAGAAACCTCTGCAACTCCCTCCGAGTCCAAGTCAACCACCTGTCCCCCAACCAATCCCGCCGCTCCCACAGCGCGGCCCAAACGAGCGACAACCTGCAACACCTGCTGAGGAGGCACATTCTGGGTTTGAGCAGCAATGAACTCAAAAGCATAAGCTAAAAGACCATCGCCCGCCAAAATAGCTATATCCTCGCCATAGACCTTATGGTTAGTCAATTTGCCGCGCCGATAATCATCATTATCCATTGCTGGCAAATCGTCGTGGATTAGCGACATCGTGTGGATCATCTCCAAGGCACAAGCCGTAGGCATCCCCATTTCCACAGTCCCGCCAAGCAGTTCGCAGGTTGCCAAACACAGAATCGGGCGCAACCGTTTACCCCCCGCCAATAGCGAGTAGCGCATCGCCTCGTAAATCTTCTCAGGATAGGTGACGGGAACGGCACTATCAAGAGCCACCTCGACCGCCGCGCCCCGTTCAGCTAGGTAAACCGATAGGTCGAAAGAGGATTCCGGTTGGGGCGAATGCGTTTCACGTACCAATACCATCCCTTGCTCTCTTGTAATTGTTGTAATTTACAGTAAATTGAGCCGCAAACCAGCCGCTAGAATTGGCACTTAAGCCCTATGCGCTGGAAAGGCAGTACCCAATTTAACCATTTTACGGGTCTTGTGGTACAGAAGCACTAAAACTGTTGTTAACGCTTATATGGTTAATGGTCAATCGTCAATACTTCGTCGGCTCGCAAAAATTACCAATTAGTTGACCAGGAGAATCCTACTTTATAAGTTTGACAAAATACTATTGATGTGCAGTTAGTTGAGCTAGTATATTAAAATAAGATTGAGGGGAGCTTTTCCAGGCTTAGCTTATGATAAGTAGTTTCCATCCACAAAATAAGATCGTGGCTGTTGAAGACTTAGATCTTCCCGGTAGCCCTATATCGCTTAATTCTAAGTTTTATATTGAGCGGCCTCCCAGTGAAACTCTCGCATATACAGAACTTTGCAAACCGGGAAGTTTGATCCGTATTCGAGGGTCTAGAAAAATGGGGAAAAGTTCCCTAATGCTGCGTCTGATTAACCAGGCTGCTACTTTCGGCTACCGCACAGTCACAATAGATTTTCAGCAGGCTGATGCAGTAATTTTTGAGAGTATAGACAAATTTTTGCGTTGGCTATCTATTAACGTAGCGCGGCAATTAAAACTAGCTCCTAACCTCGATGATTACTGGGACGAAGATATGGGTAGCAAGGTAAGCTGCACCATCTACTTTGAAGGATATTTGTTAGACCAAATTCGCACTCCATTAGTATTAGTTTTTAATGAACTGAATCGACTATTTGAATACCCGGATATTGCTCAAGATTTTTTTCCCCTCTTGCGATTTTGGCATGAAGAAGCCAGACGAGACAGTATTTGGCAGTCATTGCGATTAGTTTTAGTACACTCGACAGAAGTATATGTTTCCTTAAGCATTAATCAATCGCCATTTAATGTCGGCTTAACGATTAATTTACCAGAATTTACATCTGAGCAAGTCCGAGATTTAGCGCAGCAGTATGGACTAAATTTGAGCGATTATCAAATCGCAAAATTAAGAAATATAGTCGGAGGACATCCCTATTTAGTCCATCTGGCTATCTATCACCTCTATTATTATAAAAGTAATTTAGAAGAATTATTGCAAGCGGCTCCAACGCAGACGGGAATTTATCGAGATCATCTGCATAGTCTGGAGGTAATGCTGCAAAAAAAAAGGGAACTGGGAGCAGCAGTAAAACAGATTGTCGCCACATCAGGCTGGGTTAGATTAGAACCTTTAATTGCATATCAATTAGATAGCATGGGCTTAGTAAAATTAAATGGTAATAATTGCCGGATATCCTGTGAGTTATATCAGATATATTTTGGCGAAAAAAGTTTAAACGATCGCAGTAATAACGCGCTTTATCTCCAACAGCTAGAACAAGAAAATCAAAAGTTGCAATCTTTAGTCTATTTCGATACTTTGACTCAAATTGCCAATCGTCGAACCTTTGATGATTGCTTCCAAATAGAGTGGCAACGAATGGCAGAATCAGGAGAACCACTATCTTTAATTTTGTGTGACATTGATGTTTTCAAAATTTATAACGACACTTATGGGCATCAAATGGGAGATGATTGTTTGCGACAAGTCGCGCAGGGTATTTGTCAAGTTGTGAAACGTCCAGGCGACTTGGTGGCAAGGTATGGAGGTGAAGAATTTGTGATAATTTTACCTCGCACAGATGCTACAGAAGCCATCCGTATTGCTGAAAAAATAAGGCTCAATATTGAAAAAATTGCAGTGCCTTTTAAATCTAAGAGTTTTGGCGGTTTACCCAATTCTGTAGTTACTATAAGTTTAGGAGTTGCTTGCACAATTCCGACTTTTAATAGTACTGGGGAAAGGCTATTATTAGAAGCAGACAAAGCACTTTACCAGTCTAAAAGAGAAGGACGCAATCGCCACACTATAAGTTCAGTTTTGAATTTTAGATTCTGAGCTAGTTTTTATCTATTTCTAAAAATAACCTCTTCACATTTATGACACCTTATCAATATCAAATTGGCGGTAGTCTCAAAAATGATGACCTTACTTACGTAGTACGCCAAGCTGATAATGAGCTATACGAAGCGTTAAAAAAGGGTGAATTTTGTTACGTACTTAACTCTCGACAAATGGGGAAATCTTCATTGTTAGTGAGAACAATGAATCGACTACAACAGTCAGGATTTGTTTGCTCTTCCCTCGATATGACTCAAATTGGCAGTGAAAATATTACACCGCCTCAATGGTATAAAGGTCTAGTGGCTGACTTATGGCGAGGCTTCAAATTATTAGGAAAATTTAACTTAAAAACCTGGTGGCAGGCAGAAGAAGAAGTTTCTTTAGTGCAACGATTAAGTCATTTTATTGAAGAACTTCTAAAGGTGCAATTTCCTCAGCAAAAAATAGTTATATTTGTCGATGAAATAGATAGTATTCTTAGTTTGAACTTTCCCGTAGATGATTTATTTGCCTTAATTCGTTTTTGTTATAATCAAAGAGCTATAGATCCTGAATATAACCGTCTCACCTTTGCCATCTTTGGGGTGGCGACTCCTTCCGATTTAATTCAAGATAAAAATCGCACACCATTTAATATTGGTAAGGCTATCGAACTGCATGGGTTACAATTTGAAGAAGCTCAACCCTTAGTGAAAGGATTAGCAACTTATACAGATAACGCGATAGAAATCTTAAAAGAAATTTTAAAATGGACAGGTGGGCAACCATTTTTAACGCAAAAGCTCTGCGATTTAGTCCAGAAAACGAGTCAGGAAAACCCCAACAATAGCTTGACAATTCCGACAGGTATGGAAGGGTTTTGGGTTGAGTCTTTGGTACAAACAAAAATTATCAATAAATGGGAATCCCAAGATGAACCAGAACACTTAAGAACGATTCGCAATCGCCTTAATTATAATGAACAACACAAAGGCAGACTTCTGGGAATTTATCAGCAAATTTTACAAGATGGAGAAGTTTTAGCTAATGATAGTTGGGAACATAATGAATTAATTTTATCAGGCTTAGTTGTCAAATATCAGAGTTATTTACAAGTCAAAAATAAAATTTATGCTAACGTATTCGATCGGGGATGGGTGGCATCAGAATTAGGTCAATTACGTCCCTATTCTCAAACCTTTGATGCGTGGATAGCTGCTCACCAAACTGATAACTCTCGACTATTACGAGGGCAAGCTTTAAAAGATGCTCAAATCTGGTCGCAAGGAAAAAGTTTAAGCGATTTAGATTATCAGTTTTTAGCGGCTTCAGTTGAATCCGATCGCAAAGAAGTACAACTAAATTTAGAAGCTGAACGAGCTAAAGCCATTGAATTAAAATTAATAGAGCAACAACAAAAAACCAGATTGCAAAGATTATTTTTAGGAGCAATTAGTGTGGCTTTTTTGATAGCTTCCGGCTTGGTATTATTTGCATTTAGACAATACAGAGAAGCCAGAATTAGCGAAATCAAGGCGTTAGCATCTTCTTCCCAAGGATTATTTGCCTCAAATCGCCAACTAGATGCGATGCTCAAAGCTATTAAAGCCAAACACACCTTAGAAGATTTGGGCGGTGTAGATAGCGAAACAACTAAAAATGTAGAAACTGCCTTGAGACAAACAGTTTATGGTAACAATGAATTTAATCGTTTAATCGGTCATCAAGGTAATGTATTGAGTGTTGATATTAGTCCTGACGATCGATTGATTGTGACTGGTGGTAGTGATAAAACTATTAAACTCTGGAAACGAGATGGGACATTGCTAAAAACATTAAAACATACTGCGACAGTACATCGTGTTGCTTTCAGTCCCGACAATCGGCTGATTGTGGGGGGAAGTTTAGATGGAAGTGTTAAAATTTGGCGGGTGGATGGAACTTTAGTAAAAAGTATACAGGCACATCAAACCCCTGTCTGGGGAGTTGCTTTCAGCCCTGATGGTAAGCTGATTGCCTCAGCTAGTGGCGATAAAACTGTGAAATTATGGCGGCTGGATGGTAAGCTCTGGAAAACATTGAGAGGACATCAACTAGCAGTTTGGAATGTGGCTTTTAGTCCAGATAGTCAGGTGGTTGCTTCTGCTGGAATTGATAAGACAGTTAAACTTTGGAGCGTTGATGGTAGGCTATTAAAAACTATACAAGGACATCAAAATGCTGTGTGGGATGTAGCGTTTTGTTCGCAAGAAAATTTAGTGGCATCAGTCAGTAGCGATCGCACTGCTAAACTCTGGAAGCTAGACGGTACTTTGGTGAGAACATTTCAAGGGAATGAAGCTATGCTAGGGGTTGATTGCCAGCGTAAATATATGGCAACTGCTGGAAAAGATAATCTCGTGAAAATTTGGAACATAGATGACACATTTATTAGAAATTTAAAACAACATCGGGCGATTATTCGAGATGTGGCACTAAGTTCAGATGGTTTGATATCTGCTTCCGCCAGTGACGATGGTACGGTTAAACTTTGGCAACGCAATAAATATTTATTAAAACCACTTTATGGTCATCAGGATACGGTTTGGGAAATTGCTACTAGCCCAGATGGGAAGTTAATTGCTAGCGTCAGTGTTGATCGCACTCTCAAATTATGGTGGACGGATGGATCTCTGTGGCAAACTATCAAAGAAAAAGAATATGGTTTTCGGAGTGTGGGCTTTAGTCCAGACAGTCGAATTATGGTGACTGGAAGCGAGCGAGGTAGCGTTCAGCTTTGGGATTTAGGTGACAGGAAGAAATCACCGATAAAACTGTTGCGAACCTTGACTGGACATCAGGCTGCCATTTATGCGATCGCGATCGCTCCCGATGGCAAAACTATCGCTTCGGCTGGAGATGACAAAACCATTAAAATCTGGAATTTCGAGGGCAAACTATTGCACAGCATCAGTGCTCACAAGGAGAGAATCTGGAAATTAGTCTTTAACGCTGATAGTCAACTGCTAGCTTCTGCCAGCGAAGATGGTACAGTGAAACTTTGGAAACCAGATGGTACGTCAGTAAGAACACTTGCTGGTCATAAGGTTGGGGTTTGGGGGGTTGCTTTCAGTCCTCAAGGGAAGGGGATGCTAGAGACAGGCGTAGCTATTGCATCTGCTAGTTGGGATGATACTCTTAAACTCTGGAAATTAGATGGAACATTACTAAGAACAATTAAGGCAAATGGTCAGGGGTTAACGCGAGTTGCTTTTAGTCCTGACGGTCAAACTATTGCTACAGGTGGAGCTGACAATCAGGTAAAATTATGGAATTTAGAGGGAAAGTTGCTGACTACTTTACCCGGACATCAAGGAACGGCGATTAGTGTTGCTTTTGTACCTAATGGAAACTTTCTGGTTTCTGGGGGAGATGATGGCACTGTAATTATGTGGGATTTAAAGCAAATTCGGACGGTCAATGAACTAGATTATGCTTGTAATTGGGTTGGCGATTATCTGCGGACGAATGTAGAAGTAAAGGAGAGCGATCGCCATTTGTGCGATGGTATTAATATCATTAAACCTAGAATGCTGACCACAAAAAAGTTTTTAACTCACATCTGGGACTATTTTTTTTAACCCGCCGGGGTTTTACCCCGGTGGTTATTGCCTTCCATCTAATTAGTTTGAGTTCTATCCCTGTTGATTTTCCCAACTCCAAACCGTATTCTGCAACAACATTGCCACAGTCATCGGGCCAACGCCTCCGGGTACAGGAGTAATAAATTCTGCCACTGCTTGCACAGAATTGAAGTCAACATCTCCCGTTAAACGGCTAGAACCATCCTCTTTAACAACGCGGTTCATCCCTACATCTACTACCACAGCACCAGGTTTAACCATATTAGCGGTAACGATTTCCGGGCGACCGACAGCAGCAATTAAGATATCCGCTTCGCGGGTGATAGATTCTAAGTTTTGCGATCGCGAATGAGCCACAGTCACAGTACAATCAGCTTCCAACAGCATTAAAGCCATCGGTTTACCCACAAGAATACTGCGGCCCAAAACTACAGCCCGTTTTCCCTTCAAATCAATGTCATATTCCTGTAACAGCCGCATCACCCCCGCTGGCGTACAACTTCGCAAACCCGCCTCCCCCCTTACCAAACGGCCCAGATTCATCGCGTGAAGCCCATCAGCATCTTTATCAGGAGCAATTTGATAAAGTAGGGAAATCGCGTCTAAGTGACCAGGTAAAGGCAACTGTACTAAAATCCCGTCCACTCTCTCATCTTGATTGAGAGTTTGAATCGCTTGTTCGAGTTCAGTCTGAGTTGTATCAGCCGGAAAGTGCTGCCCGAAAGAAGCAATGCCAACTTTGGCACAAGCGAGCTCTTTGTTACGGACATAAGTAGCACTCGCCGGGTTTTCGCCAACCATCAACACTGCAAGCCCTGGAGGGCGACCTTTTTGGCTTTGTAGGGAATGGACGCGCGAGATTAGCTCTGATTGAATCTTTTGTGCTAGAGCTTTACCGTCTAAGATGTGGGTAGTTTTGGCATCCATGATCGTAAATTATGGGCTAGGGGCTGACGATTTTAGATTTTAGACCTTTGTCTCTTCTATAAAATGTCCTGCTACTGACTTTTAAGCAATGATTACCGCAATCAAACCAGTGTGGGTTCAGGCATTCCGCATTGCCCCCCTATCGCTAATACTTTTCGGTGGGCTGTTCAGTTGCGGGAATTTGGCTAACTCTCGCCTAACTCTCGATTTCAATGCCAACAGCATTGCTGACATTCAACAAAAACCGGAACTCGAAGCCAAAGTTTACCTCAAAGGCAAAGTTGAAAGCCGCGCCCCTTTTTTGGGGACAGGTGCATATCAACTTGAGGATAATACAGGCAGAATTTGGGTTTTAACTAAGCAAACTGTACCGCAAATTGGAGAACAAATGCTAATTAGAGGCTTGGTACGCTATAAAGGCATTACGTTGAAGGAATTAGCAGGAAAAGATTTAGGTGAGGTTTATATTGAGGAAATCGAACAATTAAAAACCACTCCACCAACTAAGTAGAAGGAAGGGAGAAGAAGGAGGACGATTTACACCGCCAGGGCTGTAGTCATCTTTATTTTACGTTGATTCTGTGGATTTACTTAACCACTAACAAATAACAAATAACAAATAACAAATAAAAATGACAAATAATCTAGTTGAAGTTGCAGTCGCTATTTTGTATCAGGACGGCAAATTTCTCTTGCAATTACGAGATGATATTCCCGGAATTGCTTACCCTGGAAAATGGGCATTTTTCGGCGGACACATTGAACTTGATGAAACCCCTGAATTTGCCCTAGAGCGAGAATTACAAGAGGAAATCGGCTATACTCCCTCTACTTTTTCCAAGTTTGGGTGCTACACAGATGTAACTGTGATCCGCCATGTTTTCTATGCACAACTTAGTGTAAATGTCAAGGATTTGGTGTTAAAAGAAGGTTGGGATATGGCATTGTTAACGCCTGACGAAATTAGGGTAGGTAGCCGTTATTCAGAAAACGCTGGGATGGTGCGATCGCTTGGGAGCCCTCACCAGCGTATCCTGTTAGATTTTATCGAAAAAAATCCACAACTTTGTAGCTTAGCACTTAAGCACAAAGGTTAATTTTTGGGGACTAATCCTAAAGCCTCTTGCTCTTTTGTCTTTTTAATACCATCACACAGAGTGCGATCGTGTTCCTCAATTTTGGGATTAGTCTTGAGATAGTCGCGTAGCGAATCGCAGCCGCGCACCAGTAGACTATTAATATCAGTTGAACGCTCCGCAACTTCCAGTTGTCGAAGACTTTCCAAAGTCCAGAGAATCACCGTTTTATCAGCAGAAGCCGATGCTAGTTTTTGACCATCCGGGCTAAAAGCTACTGCTAACACCCAATCCCGATGCTCATCAAGAGTTGTCACCAGCTTACCATCTAAGTTCCAAATTCTAACAGTACCATCTTTACTCCCGGCGGCAATAAGCTGGTCAGAGTCCCCAAAAGCCACATCAAAAACCCAATCCTTACTTCCTTCAAGAATTTTGTAAGGCGTAGTTTCAAACAATCCTTTAGCATTCAATTGCCACAATTTTACAAGTTTATCGCCAGCAGAGGTAGCCAGAATATTGCGCTTTGAATTGAACATGAGAGCATTGATCCAATCGCTATGAGCCCGGAATTTTTGCAATAAATTCCCTTCTATATCCCAAAGGTTAACATTACCATCACTGCCCACAGTCACTAATCTTTTACTGTCCTTTGTGAAAGTTACGTCTGTAGCTTCAGGAAGATGGGCATCCATGCTTTTTAACATAGTTCCATCTTTCAGGCTCCACAATTTCACAGTACCATCTGCACTCGCTGATGCCATAAGTTTCCCATCAGGAGAAATACTGATATTGTTAACAGTAGAAGTGTGCCCTACAAATTGCCTGAAAGGGACAGCTAGAGGATTTTTTAAGGCCTCATTCAGATTCCAAAGCTGCACCGTATTATCATAGCTCGGCGTAGCGATCGTTTTACCGTCCGGGCTAAAGTTTACATTCGTAAGTCCCGCCCCATAGTTAAGATTTCTGAGCAAAGAACCCGTAGAACTCCAAAATTTTATAGTATCATCTACGCCAACTGAAGCTATCAGTTTCCCATTAGGGCTGAATCTCACACCTTTGATACCGGATCGATGCCCTTGAAGAACTTCGACTAACGTACCTTGGATACTCCGAAGTTTAATAATTCCGTCGGTACTACCAGAAGCAATTGTGCTGCCATCGGGCGAGAATCTAATGCTTTTAATACCGCCATTACTGCCCTGGAAAGTTCTGATTAAAACGCCGCTAATGTTCCATAGTTTAATAGTTTTATCGTAACTAGCTGAAGCTATAGTTTGACCGTCTGGAGAAAAACTTACGCTCCGCACCCAGTTTGTATGAGCCTGGAGAGTCATGTACGGTAAATAATGGGGAACTGTGGAGGAAGCATCTCCTATTAAATAAGATTCTTTAATTTCTTCCTGCCTAATTTGAATCGGATTTTCGTTTTTCCACAGCTTAATATTATTGTCAGCAGCAGCAGTAGCTATTGTCTGGCTATCTGGGGAAAAATTCACTTCCCAAACTCTATCTCTATGACCGGAAAGAGTTTGTATAAGTTCACCTTCCAATGTCCAAAGTTTAGCAGTTTTATCGCTGCTAGCTGTAGCAATTAATTGACCATTGGGACTGAAAGTTACGCTATTGATATCACGATTGTGGGCGGCTATAGTTTTAAGTAATTCGCCCTTTAAACTCCAGATTAATAGGTATCCATTGGTAGTACCACTCACAATTATTTTGTCACCGGGACTGAAGGCGACACTGCGAACAGGCTCTTTGTGCTCAAGAGTAGCAACTAAGGTACCGTCTATTTTCCAGAGTTTAACAGTCTTGTCAAAACTGGCAGAGGCTATTAATTGACCATCGTGGGAGAAATTTACGCTCCGCACGGCTTGTGCGTGGGGAAGCGTAGCAACTAAAGTGCCGTCACGCTTCCAGATTTTTATACTTCTGTCGTGACTTGCCGATGCAATCAGATTGCCATCGGGGGAAAAACTTAGGCTATTAACTTCGGCAGTGTGTCCCTCAAAGCGGTTTTTTTCTTGTACTTTAAACACCGCTTGACGTAGACCATCTCTAGTCAAATTCTGAAGCTTTTCTGACGCATTTTTGGTCTGTTGTAACTGTTTAGCTGCTTTGATACTTGCCGTCATCGCATCTAGCTGATCCTCTGTCAGTAGCTTGGCTTGAGATAGGGAAGTAAGAGCTTGAATTTCCTGTTCTCTGGCAAAGTTTCGCTGGTGAATAGCTTCTTCACGCTGTCCTAGTGCCACTGCTGCTAATACTATACAGGCAACTAAGCCAACACCTACTGCTCCAATTGTTGCCCTTTGGCGCTTGATTTCGCCTTGACCGCTAGCAATTAAATACTGGGTATGTAGGGGTGTTGGTTTAGGTTCTTTATTAGTGCTTTCTTCAATCCAGCTTTCAGCTTCTCTTAGATCGCTTCCTCGCAATAAGAAACTTACATCTCGGTTTTTCTTGTCCCACTCAATTGCTCTTAGTTGCAGTCTGGTGTGAGCTTTGACATGGGTAAGATCGGTATCGATTGCTGCTATTAGAGTTTTAAAATGGGTATCAAAATCGCAGTCTTCAGGAAAGGGAATAAAATTGAGGGAACGTATGGCTGGATGTACAGTTGAAGAAGGAGTCTTCCGATACATTATCGGCAGCAACCGTTTATTATGCAGTACAGCGTGTTCTATCTCTTCTAAACAAGGTTTAGAGGTTACAGAATCGGGACTGATAATAAAAACAAAATTCTGCGATTCTTCAATGCCTATATACATTTCCTTCCGCCAATCTGCTGTTAGCGGAATATTTTTCTGGTCAAACCAGACCTCTCTTTGTTCTTGGCAAAAACTGTCGAAAAGTTTTTGGACAAACTCCAGATCCTTACGGGAGTAGGAGATAAATGCTTCTTTCATTAGACAAAACCCTGACTGAAACGACAGACAACTAATAGTTAACAGTTAACAGTTAATGGTTAATGGTTAATGGTTAACTGTTAACAACTCTTACTTAGAAACATAGTGAATCCATAAATCCCCATCAGAACCACAGACCTGTTTCATCATTCCGTAGGTGTAAGTTAATCCTTTACCACTAACACTTGTTTCGTATCCCCACTCATACCATTCGCCATAGGGATCGTTGACAATCCAGCCTTTGTCGTTGTATCCGACAATTGTGATAATATGTCCCGAACGAGTGAACCAACCATGAGCAATACAAGGGTTTCCTGCTGCCAGCCACTTTTTAACATCTCCCCATTTAGCATCAGGTTGAAAGTCATCTTTATAACCGTAAATTTCAATTAATTTGGCTAAGTCAGTGGGGGAATGCCGCGATAATCCATTGTCACTGCAATAGCGGTATAATTCATCTTCCAACTGTTCGCCGCTGGGACTTAAACCTTGATGCCCAAAATACACTATGCACATGGCAACGCTAGTGACGTTACAAGATCCGTGAGGGTTTTGTTCGTTGTTGAGTTGACTAAAATAGGGAATAGGCAATTGAACGCTAGAGGGGTTTCCTGTTGTTTTTACAACTGTTGCTGTTGATGTGACTGCAAGCGCACCGCCGTTAGATACAGCGGTTCCCGTTGCTACGCTTATTTCACCGCCTGTTGTGGTCATTACTGCGGTGGTTGTTGTTACAATTGCCCCAGTTGCTTGCTGTTCTTCAGGGCTTTTCCAGATTTTTACAAAGTCGGCATCTTCTCTCAAAAGATGGGGGTGAGTTTTCTCTAATTCTGCTTGGAGAATCTTGAGAGCTTTCTCTTGATTTGGTTCGCCTTTGTAGTATTTAGCGATGTTAACTAAAGAAATAGTCATCTGAATGCACCTCTGATTGATAATTTTTGAGTGGTGAAGGTTAACTGTTAGCTGTTAACTGTTAACTGTTAACTGTTAACTGTTGACTGTTGACTGTTAACTGTTAACTGTTGACTGTTGACTGTTAATTGTTAACTATTGACGAGAATTGGGATAACTTGTAATTAACAAAGACTGGCTTGTAGATGTTGGACTACTGGCCAAAAATGATCCCAGCCATTGAGACCACCATTTACTAACTGCCGGACTCCTTTCCAGTCAGCTTCTTGGGCTGCTTTATCTACCTCGCGATCCCAAAAATATTCGATCAGAATTTTGGCGGCAATGTCAGGATCTAAAGCTAATTCTGGGTTCTCTTCTAATTTCACACCCAATTTTTTGCCGTAGGATCTATAATTTGCCCGACCGGTAATTTGGATGAAACCACGCCCGTGATAGCGCACTCCATCACCAGATTGGGTATTACCCAAATCATCGCGGCCTTCATACATATCAGTGAAATAATCGTCGTCACCCCATTCGTTAATCGGCTGGAAACCTGCGGTTTCTACGCCGATGGTAGCGAGGGCAGCAATTAACGTAGCTTTGGTAAGGATGCCTTTGGCGTGGAGCCCTTTCATTACTCCCGGCAGATAGGTTTGAGCATCTTTAAGCGGACAATCGAGAATGACGGAGGTGAGTGCTGGGGAAATCATCTCCAGTAAGGGGTCAAAGCCTGGTACTGTTGGCGCTTGAATCAGTTGTTTGGCAGCGGCGGGGGTGATTTGATCTTCGGGAGCTTTGAAGGCTTTGTTAAAGCGTGCGATCGCGGCTTTTGTTGCTTCTCCACATTTGCCATCGGCTTGGCCTACTGGTATTTTTAGCGATCGCAGTCGGATTTGAATCTGTTTAATTAAAGCTGTTTCTTTAGCTGCTTCTTCTATACCAACTGGCTGACCACTCTTTAAAATGTCTTGCAGCGTCATTCCCGATTTTGGCGTGGCTGGTTGACCTGGTTTGCTGGTGTTTTGCCCGATTTTGCCAGAAACATAGTGAATCCATAAATCGCCGTCTGTGCCGCAGACATCCTTCATCATTTCGTAAGAGTAGGTTAAGCCAGCACCGCTAACGCTGGTGTCGTAACCACTGCTATACCATTGTCCATAAGGATCGTTGACGATCCAGCCTTTCTCGTTGTAGCCGCGAATTTGGATGATGTGTCCAGAACGGGTAAACCACCCATGTACTATGCAAGGTTTCCCAGACTCTAGCCACTTTTTGACATCTCCCCACTTTGCGGCTTCTTGAAAGTCGTCTTCATAGCCGTAGATGGTCATTAGTTTGTCTAAGTCCTGGGGGGAATGCCGGGAGAGACCGTTGTCGATACAGTAGCGGTATAATTCGTCTTCTAACTGTTCCCCTGTTTTCGGATTCATTAACGGATGACCGAAGTAGGCCATGCACATGGCTACACAAGTGACGTTACAAGACCCGTAGGGATTGTTTTCGTTGTCAAGTTGGCTGAGGTAAGGAACGTTCAGTTTAACTGTACCGCCGCTTTTGGTGGGGGTGGCTGCGATCGCTTTTTGTTCTTGGCCCGGTAGAGGTGTCCTCCAAGCTTTAATGAAGTCTGAGTTCTCTTGTAGCAAGTCTGGTCGGACGGCGAGAATTTGCTCTTGCAGTCGCTCTAGCGCTTTAGTTTGGTGAGGTTTACCTTTATAGTATTTAGCAACATTGATTAATGAAATAGACATTTGATTCGATCCCTATTGAATGGATTGATTTCTGTTTTCTGCTAGTTTGATGCTACAAATCGAGGCTGAGGAAGCTTAGTCTGGGAAAGCGATCCTATGCCTTGAATTGGTGTTAATTTTCCGGGGCAAAAGCGACTTGGAAAAATTTATCTATCTTGCTTTACCTCTATTCCCCCTGATAGATATTTCTATTGCAGTTTTTATGCTACTCATTGTTAGATGGTTACGTCACTACCGCTAACTAGGACAGTAAAAAAATCTGCTTGCTTTTTGTTGGAGGATTTAAGCATTGGGACGGTAAACAGTCATTTTTGGGCTGTGAAGCTGACGCACATCTAAATTTAATATTTTGCAGCCTAGAGTCCTTGTAGCAAGGCTTTTGAGCAAAAAAATTAACTGCATAACAGCTTAATCGTTAACTAAACTGCCATATTTAGATGCTTAACTTTTATTAATTCCTACGAGAGAATACAGGAGGTCTTGTTCTTCGATCATGGCTTTGCGAATCCGTACTAGCATATAGGAAGCTGTATTTTTGTTGACTTCTATCTCCTGGGCTAATTTGCGAACGCTGATATTTCCTGTTGTCAGGACAAGTTGAATAGCCTGATACCACTTTTGGAGATCGACGTGAGTTTTATGAAATAGGGTGCCAACGGTAACGCTGTAGGAAGTAAAGCAAGAATTACAGTGGTATCGAAGTTCTTTTTTAATGGGGGTAGAATTGGTGGAACCGCAGTAAGGGCATTGCGGTTTACCGCCCCAGCGAATTTCTTCGAGATCGGAACATCGTTTTATTTCTGGCATAAAAAATTTAGCCGTCTCGCTGAAGTCGGGAAAATAAGTTAATCCGATTTTGGATACAAAAATCGGTGATTTTGAATTGCATCCAAAATCTCAAATTTGTGAAGAGTAGTTTTTACTCTTGCTAATAGTTTGGGTGTTTAAATGCAGGCAGATCGAAGTGCGATCGCTTTGCACGGCAGTTCTACTGAACTAAACTACATTCAACACTTATGGCATCAAGGTTGTCAGGGTTCGAGTGTCGAGGGCGGCACTGCGATCGCGCGTTTTTACGAATCAACCTCCAAATTCAGTTTGTCTGTGGGGTGTTGCCCTACTTTCAAACATACAAATAACATAATATGCTATTTGTATGTTTAAATAACGTACAACCATTTTTCTGCTGTGTCAATAACAGAGGTGAACCATTTTGTTAAAACAGGTCGAGAAAAGCGGGTGAGTTACCTGGGGGGAAATACCCCTCATCTAAAGTGCGATCGCCTATGGCTACTGATAGCAACCGCTTTCGTCAGTTAGGGGCTAGAGACTAGGGCTTTCCTGCTAGGGAAAGAGAAGAAAATAGAAGAAAAGTAAAGGTTATAGCAATTAAAAAAGTCCACTAATGCTAGCGGTTGCTATAACTAAAATCCTTCTTCCTTCTCTCCTAGATCGCTAAAATCCTTCTTCCTTCTCTCCTAGATAACTAAATCCTTCTCCTTCGGCTATAACTCGTGCAGTACATCGCCGCAAATTAGGATAATGGTGATGAGACTCTGTACTCCAACTCCGGCGTGCAGACTTAAACCATACTCATTTAGGAGTGTCGGCAAAGTGATATCACAAGAAAAAAAGCAAAGATTTTCCGAACTCCTGAAGTACATTCGCGGTAACGACGGTGTTAAGAAGTTCGCGGTTCGCTTAGAGATCAAATTGCCAACTTACAGTGCTTGGGAAACAGCTAGAGCTTTTCCCAGCGATGAAATGTGGGAATTTCTTCTCCCTAAATTGTCGGAGTTGTCTGGTTTCACTCCTGAATTAATAGAGCGCTATTTGCGTGGAGATTATGAGCTAACAGATTTAATTGAAGGAACTGCCCTAGAGGGTTTATTGCCGAGATCCAGAGCTGTAATTACGTTCCCCAAATTCCGAGCCTGGTTGCAGGAGCTTACCTTAACTGAACTAATTCAGGTTTTGAAAGATACTGGTGAACAAGCGGGGGATTTGGTGTCGCGGCTGCCCAAAAGCGGACTGTCTGCAAACTTGCCTGAGCAAAATAGGGGGGGAGTATCTGGTAGGAAGCAACAAGAAACAACACCGATGCCTTTTGACGTTAATCAGCTCAATCTTAAGGGGGATAGTGCCAAGGATTTAGAAAGCTTCCAAGTAAACCATATCGATCGGGAAACGGTAGCCAAAATTATTTTTGAACTTGCCGAAAATTTGCCCTTGGAAAAATTGGTGCAGGTGGATAATCGGCTCCGCGATCTGATATTTTTCAAACTTCAGGAGCTGGGTTTACTTGAAATGAAAAAATATCAAAACAATCCTTTTTACATTTTAATGGAACAATATAGAGTTGAGCACGGTTTAAGCTATGAACAATTTGAGGAGCGGCTGCTGAGAGAAGGAAGAGAAGCTGGCTTATATCCGAGCCGAATTTCTCCTATTGTCAGGGGCAAATTATTACCAGACGATCGAGAACTTTTGTGGATGGGGATTTTCATCAAAAAACCAGATGGAAGTCTTTACGAACACGAAGAACTGATTGCACTGCGGGATGGGATTTCTTTATCAGCTTCCTCAGAGGAAGTCGAACCTCGTGCTTCTCCTGAGAACCATACTCACCATTTAGGACATGGTGAGGTCGATTGCGAGGTAAATGGAAAGCGTTTGGATTGAAGTTAGATTAAATATCAGGGTGTTCTATGCGGGAATATCAAAGTGACAACAGTGATGAACTACAACTAGAAAGGGAATTTCAGGCAGCTTCTAATTATTTAGTTGGGTCTCTGCTCTGTAAATTTCTTCCTAGTACCAGCCATCAGGTTTTAGAAGGGGTGAATATCGAATTGATTACTAATAGTAGAACTTTGCGCTTTGATTGTCCTTCGGCAATTGTTGCAGCCCGTATTTTCAAAATGTCTAAAGTGATTTCTTTAGCTATCTATGGGCTCAAGGAAACTATGAAACTGGGATTTATCCCCAAGTTGGAAATAGTATGTGCTGGACAGCAGTTCATACCCAAACTTAATGCTGAAAAGTTAGTGAAGGATTGTTTTATGACAAGTAGCCACAATCAGCCTATGTCAAATATTGTGACTTCCGAGCTAGATTTGGATTTGAACGATCTCTATCGACACCAGAATCCGATTTACATTACCCAGATGTCCGATCAAAAGGTTTTGTTTGCGAATCGTTCTGCTTTGCTGTCTAATAACCGTTCTGCTGGAGAGGTTGTAGGTAAGGAAATTACAGCACTTTGGGATGACGATATACTCAATGAGCTGATGGTTCGTCTAGAAAGGGACAGGGAACTTTGGCAATACAATTATCGCGGATATCGTTGGTCGCGAGAACAGGCTTCTCCTATTTGGCGGCGCGAGCGCTATATGTTTGTAGCTAATTACAAATTAGTAGAATTCTTGGGCTGTGTTTGCCGATTTTGCACGATTACTTCCGCAGAAAAAATGGTTAATAATTAATTGGCACAGAAGGCAAAGATTATGATATAATCTTTGCCTTCGAGTCAAAATATTATTTCATTCTTTCATTCAGCGCTAATCTTGCCTGTTCTCTGTCATCGAAGTGGATTTTTTCAGTGCCCAAAATTTGATAATCTTCGTGACCTTTCCCTGCAATTAATACGCCATCTCCAGGTTTGGCTTCGAGAATAGCTGTGCGAATTGCTTGGGCGCGATCGCCAATAACTAGCGGCTTAACTTCAGGGGCTATTCCTGTTAAAACGTCTTGCAAAATTCGCTCTGGGTCTTCAGTGCGGGGATTGTCAGAGGTGACAACAGTTACATCTGCCAATTCTGCCACAATTTTACCCATTTTCGGGCGCTTGGTACGATCGCGATCGCCACCGCACCCAAACACGCAAATCATCCGCCCCGGAATAAACGGCCGCGACGCTTTTAGCAAGTTTTCTAAGCTGTCGGGAGTATGGGCATAATCCACAATCACGCTAATATCTTGAGCGGGGCTAATTTGCACCTTTTCTACCCGCCCCGGTACGCCTGGAAATTCTGGTAAATTGAGTACAATTGCGCTCAATTCTAAACCTAAATGCAATCCCGCGCCGACAGCAGCCAGTAAATTTGATAAGTTATACTGACCTACCAATGGCAAGTAAAAATCAGCTTCACCTTTGGGAGTATGCAATATTCCTTTCACACCATTGGGTTCATATTTTAAGTCAGAAGCCCATAAATCTGCTTTACTATAGTTAGTGCTGTAACTCCAAACTTGCTCAGAATTTAAGCTGTCAATAATCCGCCGCCCGTAGGCATCATCAGCGTTGACAATAGCGCGACCTTTGAGATAATTGGAACTAAACAAAAGCGCTTTAGCATTAAAGTAATCCTCCATGTCGCGGTGATAGTCAAGGTGATCTTGAGTTAAATTCGTAAACACCGCAACCTCGAAGGGACAACCAAGCACTCGACTTTGTGCTAAAGCGTGAGAACTAACTTCCATGATCCCAAACTTAGAGCCAGCTTCTACTGATGCTGCTAGCTGTTTTTGCAGTTCAACTGCAAAGGGAGTCGTGTGAATTGCTGTTTCTTGAAATCCCGGCCAACGGGTGTAAAGCGTGCCGAAAAGTGCAGTCGGTAACTCAGCTTTACTAAGCAAAAATTCGATTAAATGAGTAGTTGTAGTTTTGCCGTTAGTACCAGTAACGCCAACAAGTTTGAGCTGATTTCCAGGGTAGCCATAAAAAGCAGTAGCGATGTGGGCGCAAGCTTCCGTCATGTCGGCGACAGGGATAATACAAGGAACCTCCCCCCCGCTTAAGAGCTCCCCCGCTTTCTCTGCTGCTTGAGTGGAAACTAGGGCGGCGATCGCACCAGAAGCGATCGCACCTTGCCAAAAATCTCCTCCGTCTACCCGTGTCCCTGGCATTCCTAAAAATAAATCTCCCGGTTGACAAGCATGGGAATTAGTCGCCAAACCCTTTACCTCGCAGTCGAGGGCGGGATGAGAGAGAGAAAGGGAAATATTTGGAATTGTTGCTAATAATTCTTTAAGTTTCATAAGTCAAAAACTCCTCACATCTGGATATTGCGTCTATTCTGGATCGGGAATCTGTAAATATTTCTGTAACATTTGTTCCAATTGCGCGACACTGCAACGGGGGGAAAGCCGGGGTAACAGTTGTTCTGGGCTAGATGCAGCCTCGCCTGTGGAATCTGTATGCGAAGGCTGAACTTTAAACAGGAGTGGGACTTCGTACTGGTAAGCTTGAAACCAATCTTCGCGATCGCAGATGTTCCGCACTTCTAGTTCAAATGTCAGATTTTTAATCTGTTCAAGTTTTTCTTGCAACCCTTCGCATAAATGGCAACCGGGTTTACTGTACAAAATTAATCGCATAAGAAGGAAGAAGGAAGAAGGAAGAAGGAAGAAGGAAGTGCAGGGAAAATCAATGGTTTCAGCAATTAAAAACGTTCTAATTAAGTAGTCGGACATAATTAAACGTAGGGTGGGCGCTCGCCGCAAAAAACCTGTAACTCATAGAAGAAGATGGTTGCGGCG
>NZ_JAQMUA010000131.1:0-55541 GCF_028330895.1 Kamptonema animale CS-326
AGATGGGGAAGATGGGGAGGATGGGTGATTACCAATTACCAATTACCAATTACCAATTACCAATTACCAATTAGCCATTAGCCATTAGCCATTAGCCATTAGCCATTACCAATATCAGCGTGTATCTACATAAATAGCAAATGTATCAAATGGGAGTAATTGATAAAACAGTGACTCTGTTTCGTCCAGTCGGTCAAAAAGAGATGGAATTAATTCGGAAAAGTGGTTACACTTCCTTTCCGCCGCGTTTACCTTTCCAGCCTATTTTCTATCCCGTACTTTCTGAAGAATATGCCGTGCAAATTGCACGAGATTGGAATACAAAAGATGCAGCATCGGGATATATTGGTTATGTCACAACATTTCGAGTTCGTGCAAACTTTTTAAGTCGATATCCGGTACAAACTGTTGGCAGTTCAAGACATCAAGAATATTGGATTCCCGCAGAACAATTAGCAGAATTCAATCAAAATCTTATTGGATTGATTGAAGTTATTGGCAAATTCAGAGCATCATAGGAGGTAAAAATGCTAGATTTTAGTCAATTTGAAATCTTAAGTTTTGATTGCTACGGAACCCTCATTGATTGGGAAGGAGGGATACTGCCAGTATTGAAAAACCTACTGGAAACCCATAATATTAATCAGAGTGACAAGCAGATTCTGGAACTATTTGCAGAATTTGAGTCAGAATTAGAAAAGGACACAAATGGATATCTGAAATATCGGGAAGTTTTGCGACAAGTCGTGAAAAAAATTAGCGAACGGTTTAATTTTGATGTCACAGAAGCAGAATTAAACAGCCTTCCTGATTCCCTCAAAAATTGGCAACCTTTCCCCGATACCGTCGAAGCACTAAAAGCGCTAAAAAAGAGATTTCGTCTGGCGATTATCTCGAATACAGACGATGAATTATTTGCCGATACCGCCAAACATCTCCAAGTAGAATTCGACTGGATTATTACAGCAGAACAAGTCAAATCCTATAAACCATCACCGCGCAATTTTGAATTTGCGATTCAAAAAATGGGGATATCTCCCGATAAACTGCTGCACGTTGCTGAGAGCATTTATCATGATGTTATACCCGTAAAAGCAATGGGTTTATCAACAGTCTGGGTAAATCGGCGTGTTGGTAAAGAAGGATTTGGTGCAACTAAGGCTGCTAGTGGTAAAGCTGATTTAGAAGTGCCAGATTTGAAAACTTTAGTTTCGCTAATTTGAAGGTTTTTAACTAAAATACCCAATAGGAAAAACCCGACGATCGACACTTGTAATTGTAAAGTAAGAAGTAAGGCTTAATCTAATACATTACTGGAATATATTGCTACAAGGGGAGTTCGATCGCAAACTCAACTCCCTTTCCCGGTGTGGAGTGGCAGTAAATCTTACCGCCGTGTTTTTCAGTAATAATCTGATAACTAATTGAAAGTCCCAATCCCGTGCCTTTGCCAATAGGTTTAGTGGTAAAGAAAGGTTCAAATAGTTGATCGCAGAGATTTTCCTTAATACCGAAACCATTATCAGCAATATAGATAGCGATCGCCTGATTGTGTAATACTTGAGTACGAATCGAGATCGTACTGGGATCTTCACGCATCTCAGCAGCGCTACGCTTGCTATCTCGTTCTTCCAAAGCATCAATCGCATTGCTAAGAATGTTCATAAACACCTGATTTAGTTGGCTAGGATAGCATTTCACTAGCGGCAAATCTCCATAGTCCCGCACAATTTTAATCCCAAGATGATCTGGCTTGGCTTTGAGGCGATATTGCAAAATCAGCAGGGTACTTTCAATGCCTTCATGCAGATCGATCGCCTTGGCTGCCGATTCATCCAGACGGGAGAAATTTTGTAGGGAACGAACGAGCTGGCGGATGCGTTCGCTTCCTATATTTAAAGAATTGAGCAGCTTCATCAAGTCTTCTCGGAGATAGTCTATATCCTCCTCCTCCATCCATGCCTGCAATTTGGCATGGGGTTGAGGATGGCATTCCTGATACAAGTCCACAAAGTTAATCAGAGTTCGGATATATTCTTCAGCAGGAGCGAGATTGGCATGGATAAAATTTACGGGATTGTTGATTTCGTGTGCCACCCCTGCCACCAATTGACCAAGGGAAGACATCTTTTCACTTTGCACCAGATGCACTTGTGCCTGCTTCAGACTGTTTAGCGCTTGAGAAAGTTCGGTGGTACGATTTTCCAGTTTCTTTTGCGAGTCCCGCAGTTGCAGATGTACCCGGATGCGTGCTAGTGCTTCTTCATGCTGGATAGGCTTGGTAATATAATCTACTGCTCCCAGACTCAGCCCTTTAACCTTATCCATTGAGTCCGAAAGAGCCGTCATAAAAATTACAGGAATGTCGGAGGTGGCGGAGTCAGCTTTAAGCCGCTGACAGGTTTCAAACCCATCAATTCCTGGCATCATTACATCCAACAAAATAATATCAGGATGGTAAGACTGGAGCCGTTGTAGAGCCGATTCCCCACTTTTAGCGATCGCCACTCGATAACCAATCTCACTCAAAACATCAAATAACACTTGAATATTAGTGGGGTTATCATCCACAACCAGAATAGTTCCGGGTTGAGGTTTAGTATCAACAGACATGGCTAAATTCCTGTATCAAGTGAAATAGGGTCTACATATAGCTTTCTAACAAATTGATAATAGCTTCGTCATCGAACATTTGGCTTAATTCGAGTATTTTGTTAGTGAAAGTCGCATACTGAGGATTGAGTTGCTTGAGGCGGTTAGCTTCTTGCTGAATGTCAGCGATAAAGCCATCCTGGGCGGCGCGGTAGATTACTGCCAGTTCTTCCCGTGGTGGCACTACCCAAGCCTGTGAGTCCGAAACCGTAGCAGACAATTCCACCGTCTCCGGTGTTTGCCAATCCAATGCTGGGAGCAAGTCTATTTCAAACCAAAAAGTGCTGCCCCGATCTAGTACGCTCTCGACATGAATTTCGCCACCCATCATCAGCACAATTTCTTGACTGATGGCAAGTCCCAATCCAGTCCCTTCACTGTTGCGATCGCGTTTCCCGGCCTGCTCAAAGGGTAAAAAAATCATCGATAGTTTTTCGGGGGCAATACCCAGCCCCGTGTCTTTAATCTCGAAGCGAATCCGTTGGGCGGCATTAGGTTCGCTCAGGTCGCCAACGGGTTCAACTCGGAAGGTGACAGTGCCAAAATCGGTAAACTTAATAGCATTGCTGAGCAAATTTAGCAACACTTGTCGCAGTCGTTTGTCGTCGGCATGGACAGCCGCGAGTAGGTGATTAGAAGGCTGGTAATGAAACTCCAGGCCTTTTTGTTCGGCTTTGACCCGGCAAATATCGGCCGTGGAGGCGAGGAAGTTTGTCAAGTGGAAATCTTGGGGATAGAATTCCATCTTGTGTACTTCCAGCTTGGACAGATCCAAAATGTCATTGATTAAACTCAGCAAGTGGGAACTGCATTCGTAAATCACCCCTAATCCTTTCATCTGTTTATCGGTAGCGGGATCGCCCTGGAGAATCTGAGCATAGCCCAAGATGCCGTTGAGCGGAGTGCGAAGCTCGTGGTTCATGCTCGCGAGAAATTGGCTCTTAGCACGGTTGGCAACTTCTGCGGCTTCTTTGGCTTTTTGTAGTTCAGAGGTGCGTGCTTTTACCCGTTCTTCAAGTTCTACTTTGTTTTTTTCTAAAGCGGTGAAAGAGTCCTGCAATTGACCTGCCATCAGGTTAAAGGCTTGGGATACCTGCTGGATTTCGTCTTGGGTGCGAATATCTAAGCGGTAGGAGAGGTTGCCTCCTCCAATGGCTGTCGCTCCCTCCTGAAGCTGTTTTAAGGATTGAATGATGGGGCGAAAAATCAGCCAGAACTCGCCCAAGACGAGCGCGATCAGGAAGACGACAGTACCGTAGGAGATGTAGTTAGCGATCGCGCTTACCCTTAGTAACTCTTGCTCGGCTTGCTTCGCGTGTTGGCGGGACTCTCCTACCAATTTGTCTAGAAAAAAGTTCAGATCGCGCCCAAAGTCGTTGATGGTGCGGAAGTCCTTTTGCTTATCTCTCATTGTCGTGGGCGATTGCTGATTAATGGATGCCAGCAACTCGTCTTCCATCTCCTCAAAAACTTTACGCCGCTGACGGATATATTCAAGCTCTGAATTAGGTACCAGAGTTTCCAACTCGCCGAATATCGTATCTAATTCTGTATCCTCATCTTTTTCTTCGTCTTTGGTGAGATTTTGCAACAAAACCTGATCTTTCGTACTATCTATTTCCCTTTGGATCTGATGTTGTGCTTGGGTTGCTAGTTCAATCCGACGCTTTGCTTGGGTGTATTTCTCCAAGCTCATCTTCTCAGTCTGATTACGCCACAGGGTACTGCCACCAGAGAGGAAAGCGATCGCCCCTACGAGAACGGCAGAAACAAAGATGAATTTGGTTGAGATTTTCATATTCTGCTAAGAGTTGCTTTCATCTGAGCAAACTCTCTAGCCTTAAATAAAATAGTTTCCGGTTGAGTTTTAGCATCAACAGACATAGGTAATTTTTTTTCTGAGAGTAAGTAAATAAAAGACTTATATAGAGAGTTTTAACAAATTTAGAATAGCTTCGTCATCAAACATTTGGCTTAATTCAAGTATTTTGTTAGCGAAAGTAGCATACTCAGGATTGAGTTGCTTGAGGCGGTTAGCTTCTTGCTGAATATCAGCGATAAAACCATCCTGAGCCGCGCGGTAGATAACTGCCAGTTCTTCCCGTGGTGGCACTACCCAAGCCTGTGAGTCCGAAACCGTAGCAGAAAGTTCAACCATTTCCGGTGCTGTCTCGTAAATCCACTGCAACTCTAGGTGACGCTGCAATTCCCCCAACAGGGCGATCGCCACCGCACCAACCACCCCTCTCAATAGAGAAATACCATTGACACTCTCAGCGCTAAAGCGACTGAGATTCTTAAAGCATTACTACCTTAATATCCTTGTTGCCAAGGTTCCCAAACTCAGCACGTTTGCTCAAAGAGCGTACTGATGTCTTTTGGGCGTTTAGATGACAAGCACCAAGTTTCGCGGAGTCCCCACGTACTATTTCCAAAGCTCTATCTCTAATAGTTTTAGCAGCACCAATATCAGCGTGTTCGTGATAACCACACTCGACACAGATGAATTTTTCACCATCTCGATTTGATTTGTCGATATGCCCACAATTTCTGCATTCTTGGCTGGAGTGCTTGGGATTAACTTTAATTACGATTTTTCCTTGCTTTGCAGCCAGATACTCAATCTTGAAAATTAAATCACCCCAACTAGCATCAGAGATAGCGCGATTCAAACCTTTCTTTCTGGATTGTCCATTTTTCAGGAATCTCTCAGTTTTATCATCATTTTTGATTTTACATCTACGCATCATCCCAGAGATGTTTAAATCTTCTATGGCGATTACGTCAACATTACGAGACACTATTTTATTGGCGGTTTTCCATTGATGCGCCTGACGCTTATCGCTAATTTTCTGATGAAAACGCCCTACCTTAATAGCGGCTTTCTTGCGGTTTTTGCTGCCTTTGACTTTGCGGCCAACCCGCCTTTGCCTAATCTTCAGAGTGCATTTAGCCTTTTTGTTAGTCGAAAACTTAGGATTCTGAATTTGGTATCCATCAGAAAGGTGAACCAGCTTAGTAATACCTAAGTCGCACCCTATTATCTTTGGGCAATCGCCAAGATTTTTGGGACTATACTCAGGTACAGATTTATCCTCAATCCTGATAGAAATATACCAACCATTCTGTCGCTTCCTGACGGCGCAAGCCTTGAGGGTAAATCCATCAGGGATTGAGCGGGAGTTGTAAAACCGCATCCAGCCTAACTTGGGTAAGTAGATTTTATTGCCCTTGATTTTCACCCCCGTTGCATAAGTAAAAGAGGTAAAATTACTACGGTTCTTGAATTTAGGGAATCCCCTACCTTCAAAGAAGTTTTTGTAGGCAGTGTCTAAACGTTTAACATTTTGTTGCAGAACTGTTGAATCTACCCCTGCATACCAAGGTCTAGCTGTTTTCAGTTCTGGTAATACAGTGATTTGGATATCGCCAGCACTTCGACGTGGATTTCTAGTCTTACCGTCTTTGTCAAGCTTAGAATCTTTCCAAGGATTCCCGGTTGCACCACTTTTACTAACAAGACTTGTTAATGGACAAGCCTCGCCTTTAGTTATAATGTCGCAGTAGTCCCCTTGGATAAATTGTTGGTTGTATTGGGTGATTCTGTCGTTTAAGCACCAATTGTAATGGCTACGTAGCATATCGACCCAGTTTGACATCTTAAGACTTTGAGCTTGATTGGGGCGGAGTTTATAGACATAGTTCGTTAACAGTTTTCCTCACCTCCTTGTTTATATTTTAATGCTTCTCATCCTTTCAAATACGAAAAAATCAAAAAAGATTCACGGCGGTTAAAACCGCCCGTGCCGCTTTCATCTCAGGTCTAAAGACTCGCTCGTTTTTCGCTTACCGAATGCCTTTTATAAAGCTACTAACCAGTTTATGAGAAATTTTCATGGCAATAGTGGTTTAGTGCAAGAAACCGGGTTTCTGGTTTTAGTCTACGCGCGAATCGTCAAGGATTCTGGTTGAGAAACCCGGTTTCTACAATAGCTAGGGAGAATCCCACTTTTACAAATTTGCACCCACCCTGCTTACTCACCTGTACTCAAACTTGGCCGCCGAATCACCCCATAATAACTAGCAATAATTGCCACCATCAGCCACCAAAGCGTATTAACTTCCGGGCGATACCAGACAGTATCGACAAAACCGTGAGCCATCATACCAGCTAAAGTTGCGATCGCAGCCATCAACCAAAATCCCTCACTCGATTTTAAATTGGAGATTGGGAGATTTTGATTAACAACTTCACCCTGTGAAATAGACTCAATCGGTTGTCCATCCCGTAGGCTTTTGATTTGTACAAATCCCTGACTAAATGTCACCACCAGCAACCACAGAAAAGTTATTAAACCAATGAAACCACTTTCTACAGTAATTTCCAGCAGCACAGAATAGGCACTCAAAGCACTATAGCGCGGTCGCATATAAAGGGGATAAATTTTGTTAAAAGCCACATTCCCAGGGCCAATCCCCAATATAGGGCGATCGCGAATCATTTGAATTACAGCAGTCCAAACATTAATACGGAAATTATTGCTACTATCCCCGCGTCCCACAAAAATACTGGTAACGCGATCGCGTAGAGGTTCTACTAATAGCAACCCCAAAATCAACACAAAAGCGAAACTGCCCAACCCCGCAGGTAGCGCCCAAGTGCGCCAGAAACGCGGCATCCTAGGACTAAACCAATACCAGATCAAAATCGAAAACACCACCATCAGAATCACGCAGCCAATCCAAGCCCCCCGGCTATCAGTGAAGCGCAAACAAGCACCATTAACTAACAGCATCGTCACTGCCAGAGCTTTCGGCCCCCACCCTTTCCAGACGAAAATTGCCGCAAAACTTAAAGCAATTGCAGGTAATAAATATGCACCCAAAAGGTTAGGATTGCCCAAATAACTGTAGGCCCGCGTTAAATTTGCCTGAGTCGAGGTGGGGTCATTCCAAGTTGCCAATGGAGGAACCTTATCTATCCACTGTCGTATCCCGTAAAAACTAACAATGAGGGCAGTATGCAAATAAAGTGCAATTAACCATCCTCGTAGTTTAGGCGATCGCAACACCCTAGCCATCAACGCAAAAAACACCAAATAAAGCGTCAGCTTACCCCAACCCACAAACGCCGCCGCCTTCACCGGTGACATTGCCGTTGCTACCGTTACCACACTCCAGTACAACAAAACCAGCAAATGAATAGGCGTAAAAACAATCACCTGCCGATCGGAAAGTGTCATTAATACCCAAAAAGCACCACCAGCAACTAATAGTAAACCTATTAACGCATTGCCCACAAAAGGAGCCAAAGCAAAAACCAGGGAAAGTAAAACAAAACCCAGAGGTTCTGCCCACTGCATCAACCAGCTACTCTGCCGCCAACTCCCCAAAGATCCACAAGTCAAACTATATAAATAGCTTGCACTCCGCCACTGGTAAAGTGGCAAATTAAAAAGCGTCAACTGCTGCCAAACTGAGTTCATTTTTAATTTGTTAGTTGTTTCTAATTGGTAATTGGTAATTGGTAATTGGTAATTGGTTAATTTTTCTTACCTGATTCAGTGTCCGAAAACTAACAACTAACATAACAACTAACAGTTAACAGTTAACAGTTAACAACTAACAGTTAACAGTTAACAGTTAACAGTTAACCTTCCAACAATTCCATTGCATTTAAACCGGGTAGTGCCAACATATATCGATATCCAGAATCTGGCGAACCTTGAATTGATAGTTGGCCCCCTTGGATCTCCACCAATTGACAACAGAGCAATAATCCCAGACGTTCCCGTGCCCCGTAGCCAGCTAGCTGCGGTGTCCTATCTGCCTCGTCAGCCGCAACTATGGCTGCCAATTCAGAAAACGAGAGTGCCAGACGACTCAATCCCTGCGTAGGTAGCGATCGCGCTTGCTCATCCATCAGAGGCTCATTATTACCAGACTTCCCTTCTGAATAGTTGGCTCTTGCACCGTTTAATAAGTAGTCGGAGTAGAGTTTAGCATGGGGAAGGCTATCTCCTAACCAAGGGTGAAAAACCCAAACTGCAATATTAATTCCCTCTTCTTTGCGAGACAGGTGAATCCGAATCATGCTACCTGCCCCAGTAGACTGAATCACACTAAATACTAAGTGGTGTAGCATTTGCTGGACTTTATCTTTATCCAGCAACCAGAGCCGAGGGCCGGGGCTGATGGAGAGAGAAATTTCTTGCTCTTGCCGAGAAACCACCTGCGATAGAGAGCCTACAACCTGCTGACATAAAGTTTCAATATCGACAGCCGAACGTTTGAGCTGTGAAGGACTGTCGTCCAGTTCTGCGAGCCCAACAATTTCTTCCACGAGCGATCGCAACTGCTTGCTACTGTTTTGAATGATATCGAGGTATTCCTTTTGTTTGGTAGTCAGCGGGCCGTAAATTTCTTGGTTGAGAACACTCGCCATGCCGACAACTGAAGTGAGCGGAGTTAGCAATTCCTGCGCCAAGTAAGTCAGCAATTTTACTTTAATAGAGTTATTAGACAGATCTGCGGGTTGGTTAATCATTAGTCATTATTCAATGTTCGCTGCTCATTTGCTGAGCTTCTAGAGGTATCGCAAAAGACTGTTAAGATTGAATCATTCCTTCTAGAGCTACTTGCAAATCTTGAGTTAGCTCTGCTACTGCTACTCTGCGACTTGCTTGATAGCTATCCCAACGGTCTGAAACTGATATCGGTTGCCCTACTGTCATTTTCACCCGCTGTTTCCCTAACTGAGGTCTACTAAAAGGACTTCCACCTTTGATTCTAGTTACTACATCCCATAGTAGTAAAGTTGTTTCTGCAAAACGCTCTGCCGTCGGGTTTTCTTGTACGTATTTCCCTGTCACGGCGACAAAGCTTTCTACCAGTCTCATGTGCCACATCCGCAAGTTTGCTTCTTCGGCGATGCGGTCTGCCAATCCTCTTTCTAGGGGTGACAAATCGGCAACGTCTTTAATATCTTCTCGGTAAATATAATCCCAGCCTGCCTGCTCTAAACGGCGACACCGATCTATTAAACTCCCCTTCGGCTTGATGTTAAAATACTGTTCTGCTACTTGCAGGGAAATATTTAGAAGGTTAAAAAGTCGCTGCATTAAAACTTCGTTAGCTGAGTCAGCCATTGCTTCGGGAATTGGAAAAGATATCAGGTCGGGCGTATTTTTCGGTAAGGTTTGATGGTAAAATCTAGTATAAAATTCTTCCATCATTGCCAGTAAATGACCGCCCAATCGGATTAAGCGTGGGTAAAGAGAATTTTGATTTGAATCATTTAATTCTCCCATATTTACTCGATCTATAGTCGGTAAACCGCAATCAATTTCTAATTGAGTTAAAAGTTTTTGTAATGGTTCCCAAGGAGCCTCTGCATAACGATACTGAATACCTACGGGGATGATGAAAACTTGTTCCGTTCGTCCAGCTTTGTACAGATCTTCTACGCACCAAAATCCCATTTGGGCAATGCCCGGTTCTAGGGGGCTGACTATTTGATTGTGCCCGTTAGTTGCTCCTTCTGGGGCGGCTGCAATTGGGAAGCGGCTGTTGGCAAATAATTCGCGGGCGGAACGCAATCCCGCTCTGTCTATTTTACCCCGAATTATGGGCGTACCGCCTAATCTGGAATAGAGCCAGCCTACGGTGTCACCCGCCCAGAGAGGAATGCCGCGATCGTAGATAAAGTGAGAATGTAGGGGATATTTCAGCGTTATCCCCTCTTTTCTAGCTACTTGGGGTAGTATTTTCCAAAACAGTTGTGCCAAACAGAAAGGATCGTCTGTATTCGGATGACGAAATGCGACTAAAAAACGGACTTTACTATCTTGAAATTGCTCGAACAGATGGGCGAGAGTTTTGACATTCTCGGCTTCTATTTGGCTAATGGGTGTCCGCACTTTCAGCCACCAAGGAAGAAGTTGTTGGCATCCCCAGAGCACTAGGGGGTTAAAGTCAGGAGGTATAAATTCTAGAGGCCGCTGAACGTGCGTAGAGTTGGGCATTTTTAAATTACTGCTAATTTTTAGTTGTTAGTTAGTAGTTGATGGTTAGTGGTTGGTATAGCAATCCTAAATCATTTGTGAATTTCTTACTCCCTCCCCTTAGCAAGGGGAGGGTTGGGGTGGGGTAAAAAATTTACGATTCATTTAGGATTGCTATAGTTAATAATTAGTATAGCAAATTACAAGGCAGTTAGAATATTAAGATCGAATCTATCGGCAGTCCACTCCGACTGGGTTGTGACGCTGCCACAATCGCTATCTACTTTAACATCTCATCTAAATTCCTTTGAGAAACCGATCGATACTCCGTTTCCAATGTTCTTTATCAACTGTAACCAGTAAATTATGACCACTATTAGGAAAAATAACCAGTTGCTTGGAACCATGTAAGTTTTGAAAGATTCGATCGATCTCTGCCACAGTAGTCCATTTGTCGAGCTTTCCATGCAATAGCAAAGTAGGGCATTTAACTTTGCTGGCATAAGTTACTGGATTGTGGGTAAAACCATTAAATCCATGTTGAATGCTTCCCCAAAAGACAAGCATTTCAGCCATTGGAAATGTTGGAACTCTGATTTCTCTTAATCGACTTCTAACAGCATTTAGAAGACGCGCAAAGGGAAGCTCAAGAATTACAGCATCGGGATTAACCTGTTCGAGGGCTACTGCTTTAAGGATTGCCGCACTACCCATCGACACACCATAAAGTACCAATGGACGCTTAAAGTTTGAGCGTTGAGCATAACTCATTGTCAGAGCAACGTCTTTGGCTTCCCGTACACCTAGCGTTGTTGTATTGCCGCTAGAACCTCCTACCCCTCGAAAATCAACAAGTAAGGTGTCATAGCCTAAACTATGAAACACTTGGGTTGGGGCTAAAAGTTGTTTAGCTTTACTGCCTGCATTACCAGGAAATAATAAGACAGTTCCACCAGATACAGAACTTTGAGCAGGAATGAACCAAGTCTCTAGCCACTCATTTTGACTGATTGGGATGCGTTGTGTTATATATTCAAGTCCAATGTTAGTAGGGAGTTTAGAACTGGTAGGTCTAGGAAGCCCCAATCCCAACTGCCCAGGGGAACTAAAGTGTGTCAGAACGTAAGCACCAGTATAAGACAAAACATTGAGAACGAAGAAAACAGCCACTACGAGCTGGCAAAGATGCTTTCTGCTTTTTCTTCCCAGTTCGATCTTTGTCAAGGGCTGCATTCAATCTCACCTCACTGACCTGCTCAAATGCCTAGTATCAGCTTAAAGATAACTGATTAGCAGTTACCATTGGCTCAGATAGAAGCAACCGGATTAGAAATCATTTCTTGAAACTGAATGGCATCCGATCGCGGATCGCAGTGGGTAACTTTCACTTCTAAGCGATCGCCTATTTCCACAGGCCGACTAAATCGCATTGCCAACTCTAAGCCTAATTCTTCTAACAACACTAAGCCCACATTCGTATCTTCCCGCAACCAACGTAACATCATTGCTTGCCACACTTCCCCAGCATGGCGACGCAAATATTCCAACCCCCAATAACGGTTAGTTTGGCGTTCTACATTTGATGCTTCTTTCACCGCCGGACTGAGGCTCATAATCATTTCTAGCATCTGTTCTGCCGAAAACGGCGGGGTTTCTCCCCGCAGGTGGGCTTTGATCTGGAAATGAGCCAGCAAGTCCATATAGCGGCGGATGGGAGATGTCACCTGAGTATAAGCTTCTAAGCCTAAACCCGCGTGTCGCGCTGGCATCAAACTCATCTCGCTACGTGGCATACAGCGGCGTACTGCACAGGCGCGGGCCGGCCCAGCGGGTAATAACAGTAATTCTTCATCTGGGGGGAGTTCGGGTTGTGGCTGATGGCGATAGGGTAGGACTAGGTTGTGAGTTTGGCCGTATTGTGCAGCGACTTCTCCGGTTAAAATCATCATCTCTGCTACGAGTTCCCGCGCGGGGGAGTCATCTAAGACGTGAACGCTAACATCGTCACCAGAGACTTTAATGACGGATTCTGGCATATAGATGCTGATTGCGCCTTGGGTTTGTCTCCATCCGTGTCGCAATTTTGCCCAAGCTGCGATCGCGCTAATTTCTGGTTCGGCCGCGATCGCCAGATGTAGCATCTCATCTACATCTTCGTAAGTCAGGCGATAAGTGGGCTTAATTAAGGTGATGTGAATGCTGTAATCCTGTATTGCCCCCGTTTCGTCCAAAATCACTCGGAAACTCAGGGAGGGGCAAACTTGCCCTTGTACGAGGCTCATGGGCCCTGTTGCCAGCTCTGGCGGGAACATTGGCACCATGCCCGTAGGCAGATAAACTGTAGTAGTGCGCTTTCTAGCTTCTAAATCGAGATCGTCACCAGGAGAGAGCAAGCTAGTGGGATCGGCAATGTGTATCCAAAGCTGCTGCTGACCATTTTCCAAAAATTCTAAGCTTAGACCGTCATCGATCTCCGTTGTGCTTTCGTCGTCAATGGTGTAAACCTTGAGGTGAGTCAAATCGAGGCGATCTGATTCAACGTCAGGCGGGGGATTTTCGAGGCGAGAACAAGCCAATTCCAGTACCTTTGCAGAAAAGTGGGTCGGGATCTGGCTGCGCCGCAAAAATAAGTTTTCGTGGAGACTCCAAAGACCGAGATCGACGAGCAGTTGAAAAGCGGCTTCGGGGGTTTCCGAGCGTCCCAAGCTGGCTAATGTTTCTAAGGCGGGGGTGCGGTGTGTTGCTTCCTCTCCGAGTAGAGCCAAGCGTTCTAAGGCATCGAGGCGGGTGCGATCGCTCTGCTGCCACTCTACCTCATCCCCTGCGAGTCTGGCCTTGACCCGTTCCCAAAATCCATGCAATTCTAGCTGTCGCTGCCTTTCAACTTCTTGCTGATGTTTAATTTCAGCGACCATCGCCATTGAACGCGGCTCGTAGCGATCGCCTTTTTGTTTGAAATAAAGCTTATCTACCGACAACAAATAATATGCCGCGTAGCATTGAGGTGGAGTTGCTTCTGAAAACAGCAGCATTGCCAAACCTGGAGGATCTACGGTTTCCCCATCCTCAACCAACAATTCCCAAGCGACTTCTAAACTCGTTGGGTCTGAATAATTCTCCACTTCCTTGAGGAATGTGGGAATTTGGGTGGGTTTGTAAGTTTCCCCAACTACCTCATAGCTAATTTGCTTAGGCGGTATGCTGTGGGATTGACTATTTTCGTCTACCACTACCCAGTTTTTTTTACCATCAGGACGATCTGCTACGGCAAGTCGCCGCTCGCCGTGCAGTCGAAATTCAATTAAAGTTCCCTTCTCCACAAGCTGTTGCCAACGAAGCGTGCTATTTTGCGGACTATCTGCAAGTTAAAGTGCGCTTTGGCAAGTTTAATTAACTACCGCTATGCCGATGGCTTTCGCAGGAGGCTTGCGCTTTACGCCAATCGCCCTTGACTGGATCGAGTCTAGCAGATTTGTCGATCCACGCCTATAGCTTTTTTTGGAGTTTTTCTAGCCTTCTTGGTTGACGAAGGGCATCAAAGCTAGAATTCTGGCTCTTTTAATGCCTGTGGTCAAGTCTCGCTGCTGTTTAGCAGTCAATCCTGTGATCCGGCGGGGTAAAATTTTCCCGCGTTCAGTTACAAATTTGCGGAGTAAATCGACATCTTTATAGTCGATGGGATCTCCTGGCTTAATTGGCGAAACACGGCGGCGAAAATATGTCATGGTAATTGATAGTTGGTAGTTAGTAATTGGGAAATGCTAATTGCTAATTGCTATTAGCTGTTAACAGTTAACCGTTAACAGTTAACCGTTAACAAATTACTTAATTTCCTTATGGACTGTGTGCTTGTTACAATGGGTGCAGAACTTTTTGAGTTCTAGTCTTGCCGTCGTGTTACGACGGTTCTTAGTGCTAGTGTACCTGGACACGCCATTTGAGCGCTTGTTTGAGTTAGTTCGGCACTCGGTACATTCTAATGTAATGATGATTCGGACACCTTTAGCCATAATTCTAAAAAGATTTGGACTAATTGACACTCCCCAGTCTAACGACACGGGAATTTTACAGGACAACCTTTTTGGGATAAATCCACAAAAAACTTGATTCTTAAAGCCTGAGTCTCACAGCTACTACCCACTCGCTCAGAGGTACTGAGTCGGTCAGGCTACTATTCAGACACAATTTCCTATCATCTCACATTGCGCTGTATTTGGTCAAGCATTTTTCTAAGTTTAATGTCAAGGGAGTAGCCCCGGCGGGTTCCAACGATGATGGTTTGGGCGAAGCGATCGTGAAAGGCTTGCTGGTATCTCTCCGTGTCGGCTAAGGCTACGCTACAGTCTAGGGCTAGGGGTAGGATCAGTAATAGGACGGCGGCGTTGCGGCTGGTTAGACCGGTAAATGCGATCGCAGCCAGGGCGGCCCCAATGCCAAGTATACCCTCGCGCTTGACTAATTCTTGGATGGTGGGAGTTCTGTTAAAGCGGGTATCGATTACTCTCATGTCTAAGGCCCAGTGGCCAAGGCTTTGATCTTGATTTCTGACGGCGAGGAAGACTCGCATCAGCAGCCAAAGGATGATGAAGAATAGGAGTTGGACGAACCAATTAGTACCGAGAATTAGGCTAATTAAGGATACGATCGCCCAGTCGATAGCGAAGGCGAAGGCCCGGCGATTAATTGGGACTTTTGGGGGGAGGGGCACTAAGTCTGAGCTCATGGCGGGAGAATGGGGCTGATTACTTTATCTATTTTGGCATCTGATTCTTTGGTTAAGGTGAAAAAGTGGACGCGACTTACCCACAAAGTAATTCTGTCATTGCCAACGTAACGTAATTCTGTCATTGCCAACGTAGTGAAGCAATCTCTTGTTATAATTTTAATTAGCATTTGAGCTATACTTACTATGAGCATTGATGATGAAGAGTTGAATAGCGAATTTTCTAGTGAAGATCGCAAACTGGAACTTTTCACTGATAGATATGAGTTTACTAAGTTATTTGCTGAATACTTAAACGACGATCCGCCGCGCCAAAAAATCTTGTATTTTCATGGAGATGGTGGTAACGGTAAGTCATTACTACTAAAATTTTTGCGAATTAAATGCTGTAAGCGATTTTCGCGGCAAAAGTGGCAGGAACTTAAGGCAATTCCCGATGATAGAGTTGCCGAAGTTGCCGACTATATCCAAAAAGCTAAACTAAGTCAAGATTGCACTACCATACCAGCAATTTTGCACGATTTTGGAATGCCGCCATTTAAAGAAGATCGGCCGCAAGATCCTTTTTATGGGTTGTTGATGCTGCGGCGAAATTTGGGAGAAGTTACGGCAAAATATAAATTCAAGTTTCCTGTTTATGATTTTGCTTGCTTTTGGTATTTGCTCAATAAGGGAGAATCGCAAGAAACACTTGAGCGGCTGTTTCCCGATGACTTAGCGAGTGTATTGACTCCTGTGATTGACTTTTTTGCAGAAGCTCCAGTTGTCGCACAAGCAGTGGCTATCCTCAAACTTAGAGATAAACTTGGAGGGAAAGAGCGACTGGTTGCTCTACTCCGAAAACAGTTGAAAGTTACCAAAGAACAAGCGGATGAAATTTGCAAGAAAGATATTGATACTGAATTAATTAATGAATTGCCGAAATGGTTTGCTCAAGATTTGAAGGCAGCAATGGCAGGAAAAAATAAGCCTGAACGTCTTGTATTATTTTTTGATACCCATGAGAAGTTTTGGGATGAGAAGCGACATTTTCAGGGAGAAAAGTTGTTCTTTCAGGATGAGTGGCTGCGGCGCTTACTGAGAGGTTTGCCACTAGAATTAGGTGTGGTGGTGCTAGTAGCGGGACGCGATCATCCGATTGAGCAACGGGAGTGGACAAAACCTGAATTTCCAATTCCTGACAAATATTTAGACCCGCAATTGGTTTGGCATCTTTCGCCTAATGATGCAAAACATTATCTGCAAAAAGCCGGAATTGAGCAGGCGGATTTGGTAGCAGCTTTGATTAAGTATGCCAGCGTTAACCCTGATGAAAAGTCAGGGGAGTGGCAGGTACACCCGTTTTATCTCGGCTTATGTGCTGATGTCGTGCTAACAGAAAAGAGTAAGGGAATAGAGTTACAGGCGGCAGATTTTGCGAGTATCCCAAAACTGGAGGATAAGGCTAGGGAATTGATAGATCGCTTGTTGCGAGATGTGGATAGGGAAGTGAAATATGCGGTTCACTCGCTGAGTGCTTGCCGTGCTTTTAATCAAGAGTTGTACTTGAAATTGGGAAGAGGTTGTGGCTTCCAGGCTAGTGCTGCTAATTTTAAAATTCTGACTAGCTTTTCGTTTGTGTGGCGCGATCGACAACGAGGTGAAAAATGGTATCGCATCCATGAGTTGCTGCGTCGATTGGATTATGAAAGGGACAATTCTACAACTCGCGAAGCTCATCAAACTTTGGAGGCACACTATCGAGAATTAGGAAATGTGGCAGAGGGAATTTATCATGCTAATCGCTTGGATTGGGAGCGGGGTGTGAATGAATGGGGAGAAGTCTTTAATGATGCGTTGCAGGGGAGCCGTTATGAGTTATGCCGCACGTTGCTAGAAATTAGGGGTGAGTTGTACATTAAAAGTGATTTTCTATTAGGCTACATTTCTCAAGTGGAGGGAAATTACTTGGCTCATTTGGCTCAATATCGAGAAGCGGAACAGGAATATTTAGAAGCTGTTGCGGCTTATAATTGCCAACTCAGTCTTACTCCTGATCATACGGCTACCCTCAGCAATAAAGGAAATGTGTTGCAAAGTTTGGGTCAGTTACAGGCACAGTTGAGCGAATTTGATGCGGCTAAAAAATCTTACTCAGAGGCGATCGCTACCTTGAATTCAGCTTTGAATCTTACACCGGATGATAACTACGCTCTTAACAACAAAGGGATAGCACTGCGAACACTGGGTGAGTTACAGGCACAGTTGAGTGAGTTTGAAGAGGCTAAAAAATCTTACTCAGAGGCGATCGCTGCTTTTAATTCAGCTTTGAATCTGATACCGGGTGATATCAAGGCTTTCAACAACAAAGGGAATGCGCTTGTAAGACTTGGTGATTTACAGACGCATTTGAGCGAATTTGATGTGGCTAAAAAATCTTACTTAGAGGCGATCGCTACCTTGAATTCAGCTTTGCATCTGGTACCAGATTCCATCAACCCTCTCAAAAATAAAGGGACGGCGCTTCTAAGTCTGGGTGAGTTACAGGCACAATTGAGCGATTTTGAGGTGGCTAAACAATTTTATTTAGAGGCGATCACTACCTTGAATTCAGCTTTTAATCTAGCACCGAATGATACCTATGCTCTCAATAACAAAGGGGTAACGTTAAGAAATTTGGGTGAGTTACAGGCAAAGTTGAGCGAGTTTGAAGAGGCTAAGCAATCTTACTCAGAGGCGATCGTTGCCTTGAATTCATGTTTGAATCTGGCTCCGAATTATATCAATGCTTTCAACAACAAAGGGACGGTGCTTCTACGTCTGGGTGAGTTACAGGCACAATTGAGCGATTTTGAGGTGGCTAAACAATCTTACTCAGAGGCGATCGCTGCTTTTAATTCAGCTTTGAATGTGGCACCGGATATCAATGCTTTCAGCAACAAAGGGACAGTGCTTGTACGTCTGGGTGAGTTACAGACAAAGTTGAGCGATTTTGATATGGCTAAACAATCTTACTCAGAGGCGATCGCTGCCTATAATTCAGCTTTAAATCTGGCACCGGATTCTATCTACGCTCTCAACAACAAAGGGAATGCGCTGATAAATCTTGGTAACTTGCAAGTAAATTTATCCCAGCAAGAGGAGGCGAAGGAGAGTTACCAAGCGGCGCTGGAGGCATTTAATCGCTCCTTGGCGATCGCGCCTAATAATGAGTATATTCGCAATCAGCGCGATCGCCTGCAACAATTTCTGGATAATTTGTAATCATCCAAAAAACAAGAGGGAAGCAAAATGATTTCACAAACTTTACTAGATATTGAACGTTCAATTCTTTCTCTGTCCATCGAGGAACAACTTTGGCTTCTGGAACGCATCGCTCATCAAGTGCGAGAAAGAACTTACACAGCCAATAAATTTGGTGATGCTAAATATATGGAGGAACAAATAGCAGCGATGGCATTAGATCCAGATATTCAAGTTGAAATTGCTGCTATCAATCAAGATTTTATTGTTACAGAAATGGATGGTTTAGAAGGGCTATGAGCATTCAGAGAGGGGAAATTTATTTTGTCAATCTTAACCCAGTTCAGGGAAGGGAGCAAGCTGGAATGCGACCTGTTTTGGTGCTTTCCATTAACGCTATTAACCAGTTACCTTTAGTTGTTACTGTAGTTGTAGGAACTAAAGGAACTAACATTCACCAAGAATATCCAACAAATGTGCGTGTTTCTCCGTCTGAAAGTGGCTTGCCAATAGAAACAGTTTTCCTCTGTTTTCAGATTCGCTCTTTGGATAAAGAGCGATTTTCTAGGGATTCAGTAGGGCAACTTTCAGCAGAAAAGATGCTAGAAGTTGAAGCGGCGATTCGCTACTGTTTTGGTTTATAAAAGTAAAGTTTTAAAGCGCATCCCTAGACAGTCTTTAAGTTGACACCAATGAACAGTCTAGTTTTCCTCCAGTGCTACAAGCTTTCAAGCCGCAAACGGATGTTCACCAACGCCTAACTCTTTTTTCGACTTTTCTAACTTTTCCCAAAGTAACTCAATCTCAGAAATTGCCTGAGCTAGAGGAATCTTCCCATTAGTAGCCAAAGCACTGATGTAACTCACTCGATGAGCAAACTCTTGCAAATTCGCATCAAAAACTAAATTCTCTGGCTTGACATCGCCGTAGTAACGACACTTAGGATATAGAAAGCTTGAATTATTAAGCATTTTTATAATCTCCTTTAAAGTTCATTTTTTACCCTTGTTTCTAATATAAAGTAGAATTTATCGAGCGTGAGTGATGAGAATGCTATATAAATATGAGCTGAAGCATCAACATAAGTGATAACTGTCATTGATAAATGTGACAATAATCACAATTGATCGGGATTCACCACAGAGGAAACAAATAGTTATACTTACTGAAGTTAAAAGTATTTCAACTCTTCACTTAAGACTGTCACAGATGCCTGTAAATGCGCGATCGCCCCATCCCAAACGTCCACTATCTCAGCTTTTGATCTTACTAGCCCTAGCAGCATTTACTGCTGTTGCCGCCATCCATTTCTACCCAGATTTAACTACCGTGTTCCAAACCCCTCAATCGATCGCCACACTACCGCCAGAAATAGAGAATATACTCAAAGGTAAGCGCAAAATCGTCACGGTTGGCGACAGCATTACGGAAGCGGGAAAGTATACAGGTGGGTATGTCTGGCTGTTACAAAATTATTTAAACGCTCTCTACCCTAGTCAAAAAATTGAGATCGTTAACGCCGGGATCTCAGGTAACAAGTCTACAGATATGCAGGCACGTTTCCAAAAAGATGCGATCGCTAAAAATCCCGATTTAATTACTATCAATGTCGGCGTTAACGATGTTTGGCTGGCATTTTTTGACTTCCGCACCAACCAAGTCCACCCCGAAGGCAACCTCCCAGCAGGTGTACCATTAGCAGTGTACCGCCAAAAACTCACCGAAATGGTGCGATCGGCTCAAGCCGCAGGTATTCGAGTTGCCTTGCTCTCTCCCACCCCAATTAGAGAAGTGCTGCATGGCCCTGAAAATCGCCGCTTACCAGAGTATATGGCTGTGATGCGTCAGATCGCGATCGAGAATAACTGCCTGTATATTGACCTCAACTCGCCCTTCCGGGAAGTGCTAATCGCCTTTCAGAAACACGCAGGGCGATCGCTTAACCTATTAACAAGGGACGGCGTACATCCCAACCAAGCTGGTAACCGCATTATTGCCTACACGATTCTGCGGGGATTAGGCATTTCAGATAAAGATATTCAAAGCGTACAAGTAAAATATTAAAAGGGAAGAGATAAGGGAAAATAGAAGATGCAGAAATGGGGAAAATAGCAAAATTTCCCTCTTCTTTCTTCCTTCTTCCTTCTTCCCTCTTCCTTCTTCCTTCCCCATCTCTGCTGTATGCAAACGCAAGAGTTTCTAGAGCGGTATCAACAGGGAGAGCGCAACTTTGCTCACATTGACCTTAGCGGTGCGAGTTTAAGCGGGGCCAACCTGCGGGAAATTGACCTCACAGGCGCTAACCTCACAGGTGCAAATCTCAGTTGGGCATTTTTGAGCCACGCTAAATTAGTAGGCGCTTGCTTACGGCGGGCAGATCTCCGCAGTGCGATGCTCACCAGTGCTAATCTTAATCAGTCAATATTGAGCGGCGCAAATCTTACTAAAGTAGATTTACGACTCGCTTATTTACAAGAAGCAGACCTGAATTGGGCAATATTTCAAGAAGCCGATCTTAGCGGCGCTGACCTTCAAAGAGCTAAATCCGATCAAATTAATCTCGAAAAGGCAAAACTGGACGGGGCGCGATTAATGGGTGCGGAATTAATGGAGGCAAATCTTAACCGTGCCAGTCTTGCAGGAGCTAATTTAACTGGTGCTAATTTGCGAGAAGCACACTTAGCAGAGGCTAATTTGCGAGAGGCTATTTTAAAAGGTGCTAATTTGATTGAAGCTGACCTCAATGGTGTGATTTTACGGTCAGCAAATTTGACTGAGGCTGATATGCACCGAGTAATTTTAACCGGGGCAGATTTAACAGAAGCGGTGCTTAATGGTGCTGATTTAAGTCGGGCTAATTTGACTGGTGCTTATTTATTAAAAGCGAGTTTTAAGAAAGCACATTTACTCCGCTCTAACCTCCAAGAAGTTTATTTACTGTGGGCAGATTTGACAGAGGCGAATTTGCGCGGTGCGGATTTACGCAAGGCAGATTTGAGTGGTGCTTATCTCAGCGATGCAATATTAAGCGAAGCGGATTTAAGGGATGCTCTATTGATTGAGGCCCATCTAATTCGCACGAATTTGGAAGGGGCGCAGCTAACGGGATGCTGTATTCATAATTGGCATACTGAGGAGGTTAATTTCTCAAAGGTTGAGTGTAGATATGTTTTTAATCAGTTTAATTATACTACTAAAAGTCCTAGTAATCGTTATCCTGTGGGTCGGGATTTTGAGCCTGGAGAATTTGGCAATCAGGATAGAGAAAATAGTTCTATAATCGAGGTGTTTTTTCCTGAGTTTCCTAATTGGGAAGCTTTGGTCTTTACGGTGGCTCAGGTGGAATTGGAAAGTCGGGAACTTAAACTGAATATCCAATTTTTTGAATCTGCTGACGATCGGCATTTACTGAGGTTAAGCGCGAATAATTTGGTTAATGCAAAAATTTTAGCTGAGCATATTTTACAGCTTTATCCTGAGATGTTACAGCGAGTTTTAAGTCGGCGGATAGAGATTTTGGAATTGCTCAATCTTGCTGTTGTAGTTAAGGATAAATCTAGACCAATCGAAGAAACGACGATGCCAGTTTCACCGTCACCTCAGCAACAGGAACTCACGGATAAACGGCGAGAGATATATAAAGAGATATCGCGTCAAATTAAGTTTATTGTGATGACTCAAACTCCTGATAAATTTGTGGAAAGTGTGGAGCGGTTGTTGGATTATTTGAAGCTACAAGGGGTTTCAACTGAGGATATTCAAAAGAAGGTTGTAGGTCAAGTTATTTTACAGCGGGCTAAGCAAGATCGGGGGTTTTTAGAGCAATTAATTCGGTGGGAAAAAACGGCTTCCGAACACGCTCGGTTTTCGATGGTGGGTGAGGCGGTAAGGTTAGCGATCGCACTTGTTTGGGAGCAGGAATAAGTAATTAAAAATTAAAAATTAAAAATTAAAAAATTAATTTGTAAATAAAACCCGATTCCCTAATCATAGCTACGCTTTACCCACCACATCCAAGTCCCTTTTCGTAGCAAGTATAGTATAATTGGTAAATATGATAAGGGCAAAATTTGTACAGAAATTATGACTATCGATTTACAGATTTTTCAAACTGTAATCAAGATGCCAGAATCTCTCAAACAAGAGATATTGCATTATGCAAAATATTTACTTGAGAAACACGCAAAAACTGAATCATCTCAAGAACAATTTGAACAACCTCATGGTTATGGTAGTTGGGCAGGTCAAATCGTTATGTCTGATGACTTCGATGAACCCCTGGAAGATTTAAAGGAATATATGTAACATGGAATCCCTTTTAGATACTCATGTCTTTCTGTGGTATTTGCTTGGCGATCCGAATCTAAGTAGTAAAGCAAAAGAAGCGATCGATACTAAAACGGATTTGTATTTTAGTATTGCCAGCCTTTGGGAAATATCCATTAAAATCAATGTTGGTAAGCTTCAACTAAATCGGTCATTTGAATACCTGCCAAAGGAATTGCAATACATTAACGCTCAAATTCTACCAATTACATCTAAAGATACTGAGATTTACGCACTTCTTCCTCTCCATCACCGAGATCCTTTCGATCGCATTCTGATAGCACAGGCGATGAATCATTCGCTGGTTTTGATTAGTCGCGATGAGGCTTTTGATGCTTATCCAATTCAGCGGGTTTGGTGATAAGAAGGCAAAATTGTATACTAGCGATCGCTCCCCCCTCATAAAGCTAGAATCACTCAATATTTCCGCTTACTTAACACTGCTAAATAAAACCATTTTCAGCTAAAAAATCAGGCGTAATTTCCCCCATACTGGTAACAGCAGTTTCTTCCCAGGCTGAACTAGAATCAGAAGATAACATAGAGCTACTACGAATAAATTTCGCTACATATTTACCCAAGATATCTGCTTCAATATTTACCCAACTCCCCGGTTTCAAATCCCGCAGATTAGTTTCACTATAACTATGGGGAATTACAGCCACTTCAAACCAGTTGCCGACTGCATCGCAATCTGCCACAGTTAAGCTGATGCCGTTGACGGCGATACTGCCTTTGGGAACTATGTAGGGAGCAATTTGGCGCTGCCAAACCGAGGCTGCTGCTGGCGGCGCTGTAAACCGCATCTCCCAAGCATTTGCAGTTGCTACTGACTCGACTAAACTGCCGATCCCGTCTACATGACCCGTGACAAAATGACCGCCGAGCTTGCTGCCGGCGCGGAGAGAGGTTTCAATATTAACGCAGGCGTTGGGTTTGAGGCCGAGAGTGCTGCGGCTGAGAGTTTCTGGGGAGGCGATCGCGACAAAACCTTGAGACAAAATTTCCACCGCCGTCAGACATACACCATCGATCGCCACGCTATCCCCAATGGTCAAATCCCGCAAAATCGCGTCTGTATTGCCCGACACACAGGACACTTGCAAGCGATCGCTTCCCAAAGCCTGAAGCGTCCCCAATCCCTGAATTAATCCTGTAAACACCACAACCCCCCGCTATTCGATCTTTAAGCACAATCCGTTGTCGATTCAGGCAAAGATCGAGGCATACTGGAATTTAGGTCATGTCGGTGCCCCGATTCTCCACCGCCTTACAGTATCCCATGAGGCCGATCCGATGATTGAAATGAAAGTCGCAGGAATTGCCTTGGATGCAGCCACGCGCAGTCCTATTGTCCTGTTGAGAGACGCTACGGAGCGGCGGGCCTTGCCTATTTATATCGGTCAGGAGCAGGCAAAGGCAATAATTAGCGCTCTGGAAAGCCAAAAGCCTCCTCGACCCCTTACTCACGATCTCCTGGTCAACTTCCTAGAGGCGTGGAATCTGACTCTGGAGCGAATAGTAATTCACTCCCTGCAAGATAACACCTTCTATGCCGTCCTGATCGTCCGCTCTGGAGAAGTCAAAAAAGAGATTGATGCTCGCCCTAGCGATGCGATCGCCCTCGCACTTCGCACCAATAGCCCCATTTGGGTAATGGAAGAAGTGATCGCCGATGCCTCTATCCCCGTGGATCGAGACGCTGACGAAGCCGAACGCAGAGCTTTCCGAGAATTTATCTCCAACCTCCGCCCGGAGGATTTAATTCAAAGAGGAGGATCGATCGGCGGAGAATTTTCCTAACAGGCAACAGGCTTGAGGCAAGCGGCCAAAAGCAAGACAGTTATCAGTTATCAGTTATGAGTTACAGCAGTAAATCATTGTCCTGAAGCCAAGAAAAGCCTTTTGTGCCTCTGCCTCTATCCTGTAATCCTAAAAGTCTGATTTATGCGTTATCGAAGGTTTGGGAAAACAAATCTGCACTTGTCTGTTTTTTCTCTAGGCACAATGCGCTATCTGGCTTCGGAGGAAATTGCCATAGCCACTGTCGAGCGTGCAGTCTCTATGGGAATTAATCATCTAGAAACAGCTCAGGGTTATGGGAAAAGTGAGGAATATCTCGGTGCGGCTATTCGCGCTGGATTACCAAGAGAACGCGATCGCCTTCACATTACCACGAAAATTTCCCCCACTTCCAATACCGATACAATGGAGCGCTCTATCGATGAATCTCTAAAACGATTAAATCTAGATTATCTCGACTGTTTAGCAATTCACGGCATCAATACTTGGGAACATTTAGACTGGGTACATACTTTTCTCCCAACTTTTAAAGCTGCTCTCACTGATGGCAGAGTAAGGCACATTGGGTTTTCTACTCACGGCCCTTTAGAGTTAATTTTAGCTACCATCAATACAAATTATTTTGAATTTGTCAACCTACATTATTACTACTTTTTTCAGCGGAATAGGCCCGCGATCGAGTTAGCCTCCGAAAAAGATATGGGCCTGTTCATTATTTCTCCTGCTGATAAAGGAGGAAGACTTTACACCCCGCCCGAAAGCCTTAAAGAATTATGTTTGCCCTTTTCCCCACTAGAATTAAACTATAGGTTTTTACTAAGTGACCATCGGATTACTACGCTCAGTGTTGGCCCGGCTAACCCAACTGAATTAGAATTGCCTCTGAAATGCTGCGATCGCAATTATCCCCTAACATCCGCAGAAATTGCCATCTTTGATCGTTTAGAAACTCAAGCCGCAGCGAGTTTAGGAACAGATAAATGCAGTCAGTGTTATGCCTGCTTACCCTGTCCAGAAAATATTAATATTCCTGAAATATTACGTTTGCGTAATCTCGCTGTTGCCTATAATATGATAGACTTTGGTAAATACCGTTATGGAATGTTTGAAAATGCCGGACATTGGTTTCCAGGTGTTAAGGGAAATCGATGTACAGATTGCGGCGAATGTCTACCTCGTTGTCCAGAAAATCTAGATATTCCAGCTTTATTAAAGGATACTCACCAAAGGTTATCTGGTACTAGCGGCCGTCGGCTTTGGGATTAATTAACTGTTATGTTAGTGGTTAGTTGTTGGTTGTTAGTTGTTACTGGTTAGTTGTTGGTTGTTATTGGTTTCTTAGGACTTACGCAGGGAGTCCCAGAAACCGGGTTTTTGGGAGAATCTGTGGGTCATAACGAAATATTTTCGTAAAAAACCCGGTTTCTTTGGTTGGGTGCGTAAGTCCTATTGCTGTCATTGCGAGCCAAGCGAAGCAATCCCAAACCCTTACTATATCGTTAAAATGCTAAGTATTGTCTATGCTATTGTTAGCTAATCAAAGCAAAATTACGATCGCAAAGTTAACCTTTAGCAACCTGAAGCAATCTCAGTCTAAGGCGATTGCTTCGCTCCGCTCCCAATGACAATTAACAACTAACAACTAACAACTAACAATTAACAACTAACAATTAACAACTAACAATGAAAATATTAAACCTATTTTTGCTAATTAACTTTTCCTTTTTTCTTCCCAGTTTACTAGGGGAAAAAACTGCGATCGCATTTGCTCAACAGTCAACCTGTCCAACTACAAGTTGGTATCAATTACCATCACCTCCTTTATCTCAAACAGAGCTAAGTATCCCCAGCCTTTGGTTAACCAAACAACAATTTGGTGGGAAACTATTAGACAACTGGTTTGTTGAATCTAATAATAATTGGGTAATTTTGATAGTTAACCGACAACTCTGGAGCTTATTGGATTATTTAGAGCGTTACCAATTTGTCAATCAATTCGGTACAGCGGCGAGAGATTACGGTTATAACGTTCGCGTTTGTAACCCTCAAGGAGAAGCTTTAGCAATCTACTCTTGCAAATTCTCGACCGCTCAAAATAATTCTTCTACTCAACTAGAATGTAACCTAGAACTAGATTCTTTATCTAATGGTGGACTGCGCGGTAAACCAAGACGATTTTAATTACCCCTCTTCTGTCACTCTAGGAATAAGAAAATAAAAATTCACTCTTAACTTTGTCGAAAACTATATTCAATTCAAGTCCTATTTCCATACAAATTCCCAACCTAGAGTGACAGAAAAGGGTTACTCTGACAAATCGATCTGACCGCGATATCCTGTAATAATACGGCTGCCATCTTTGAGAACGTGAATTTCAATTTGGTCGCTTGCCCAAGTTAAGCGATCGCTCAACTCAGGGTTGAAAACATGGACTTGCTGATTGCTAGAAGAAACCAGAGAATCTGGACGATTAACTGCCAAAGATTCTATATAAGGCCCATCAATTAAGATATCGAGTTGTGCTAATAAATCTTCAACGCCAGCCGGAGCATAGGGCGAGTGTAGTTGCTCTAGGGTAAAGCCTGTAAACGACATGACGTTTAGTCCAGCCGCTTTGACTTGACGGGCCAGTTGCGCTAAGGCTGGTGCTTGCCAGAAAGGTTCTCCCCCGGAGAAGGTCACGCCTTCATGACGAGGGTTACTCAAAATTTTATGAGCTAATGTCTCAATTGACATGAGTTGATTCATCTCAAATGACCAGGAAGCAGTATTAAAGCATCCGGGACATTCCCGCAGACATCCCTGTACCCAGATTACAGCACGACATCCAGGCCCATTAACTTCTGACTCATCGACATATCCCATGATGTTGAGATATCCAGCAGGAATGTCAATGAGTTCTAGATAAGGATTGACTTTTATTTGTGTCATGCTGCGACTCCTTTAGTTAATTTATGAACCAAGCTTGGCGATTTAGCAGCGGTTGTCTGCTCACAATTTCTCTATGCGCTTTGAAATGGAGCTACTTAAGAAAGTATCTTAAAAAGATGAGGAACTTGTGAGGAGAGCGATCGCAATTTGTCGAGGTAAAATGTTGTGCTTGTCAGCATTAAGACTCAATCTTTGGGATTGAAGTGATGGAAGGATTTGCCGGGGGGAGACTTTAGTTCCCTGTATTCTTTGCTATCCGTGATGCGATCGCCTGACTAATTACTCGATATCCTAGATATACCAGCCTTCTTGACAGTTTCTTGGCCGTTAGGACATTCTGTTTTCCTTCCACCCTTGATTCTATTCCCTTCTTCCCTAGCCCCTAGAATCGGAGCATCGGAACATCGTAGCCCTTTTTCCCCTAGTCCCTAGCCCCTTCTTCCCCTGGCCCCTAGTCCCTTCTTCCCCTGGCCCCTAACTTTCTGCCTCAACATAGCCGCGTTCATCTATAAAAATCTGTAAAAAAGGAACCGCCCGAACAGTAGTCCGGGCGGAGTGTGGTGTGAGGAGTGAACGGAAACTAAATGGTCTCCGCTTTCTATATTGTGGCATCTCCTTCTGGATAATTGCAGGGATTTTTGTAATTTGCTAGACTACTTAACAATTTTTTGACCCACCCCCTCTAAAAAGGGGTGAGCTTGCGCTGTTACAAAAATCTTTTAAAGCTATGCTGGTAGGACTTAAGGAATCTACTTACCCATACCTAACTGCTGAGCTTTTTGATAGACCTTGCCCTCCGTTAGCAGTGAAGGAGCGATTACCACTTCCACTTGCTGCATTTCCTTAAGATTCTTAGCCCCCAATGTACCCATGCTAGTTTTCAGAGCACCGAGTAAATTGTGAGTACCGTCATCTAGCAGTGCGGGCCCGCGCAAAATTTGCTCTAAAGTCCCAGTTGTACCAACACGGATACGAGTTCCGCGAGGTAAAACAGGGCTAGGAGTCGCCATTCCCCAGTGATAGCCGCTGCCAGGAGCTTCTGCGGCTCTGGCAAAGGGGGAACCGATCATTACGCCGTCGGCACCGCAGGCGATGCACTTACAGATATCGCCGCCAGTAATTAAGCCGCCGTCAGCAATGACAGTGACATACTTGCCAGTTTCTTGATAGTAATCGTCCCGCGCCGCCGCACAATCTGCTACGGCTGTAGCTTGGGGTACGCCAACGCCTAAAACACCGCGAGATGTGCAAGCTGCACCGGGCCCAATACCTACGAGAATGCCAGCCGCGCCAGTTTTCATCAAATTTAGGGCGACTTCGTAGGTGACGCAATTGCCTAAGATGACTGGAATAGGCATCTGTTGGCAAAACTGAGTCAGATCCAGAGGCGTTACCGATTCAGGGGAAAGGTAAGCGGTGGAGACGACTGTTGCTTGTACGAAAAATAAATCGGCTCCAGCTAGGGCAACGGCTGAGCCGTATTTGCTTGCGCCTGCGGGGGTAGCGCTGACGGCGGCAATTCCTCCCTGAGATTTAATTTCTTGAATACGTTGCTGGATTAATTCTGGCTTGATGGGCTCTGCGTAGAGTTCCTGCATCAGGCGGACAAATTCATCTTTGCCGACGGAGGCGATGCGCTCTAATATTGGCTGGGGATCGGCATAGCGGGTTTGGATGCCTTCTAGGTTGAGTACGCCTAGCGCTCCCTGCTGAGATAGGAGTACGGCCATGCGGACATCTACTACTCCGTCCATAGCACTGGCGATGATGGGGATTTCGCGATCGATGCCCCCGATCTGCCAGTGGGTGTCTGCCAAAATTGGATCGAGGGTGCGCTGTCCGGGGACTAGCGCGATTTCGTCAATGCCGTAAGCTCTGCGAGCTGTTTTGCCGCGCCCTATTGATATTTCCACTCTTCTGTACCGTTCCCAAGACTATTAAGTTTAGGGTATCAAATTATTGCGGGGGTTTTGCGGTTTGGGGGGAGGTGGGGGAGGCGATGCCTGCGGCTGGCTACGCCTTGGCGCTTATTGTCAGTTTAGAAACAGATCGGGGGGCGATCGCTATAAATTTCGCTCGATGGAGTGAGTACCAAGTTGGCGATCGCTCATCATTGAACAATAAAATAGTTCTATAACTTGTAGAGTGGGCGATCCCCTTAGAAGCTTTGGGTTTGGAACCGGATTTACAAAAACAAATTTTACGGGTGCTACCTTCGGAATCTGTTGATACTTATTTAACTATTCTTTAAGAGAGGAAACTAGGTTATGAATACGATCGCAAATCTGTCGGGCTATGACGTTACAGAAGAACTATATTCAGGCTCTAGAACCTTAGTCTATCGCGGCTTACGACAAAGCGACCAAAAACCTGTAGTAATTAAGCTACTACGGAACGAATACCCCAAATTTAACGAACTCGTCCAGTTTCGCAACCAATATACACTTGCCAAAAATCTCGACCTCCCTAGTATTGTTAAACCTCTTGACTTAATACCTTATAAAAACACCTATGCTTTAGTAATGGAAGACTTTGGCGGTATTTCATTATTAGAATATCTGCGCCAAAAAACAGCAGCACCAAAATCAGAATCATCTAATATTTTATCTTTGGCAGATTTTTTTGACATCGCTATCCAGCTTGCTAACAGCCTTGATGGACTAACTCACCAGCGCGTGATTCACAAAGATATTAAACCTGCGAATATTCTGATTAATCCCGATACCAAACAAGTCAAACTAATAGACTTTAGCATTTCTTCCCTGCTGCCTAGAGAAACTCAAGAAATTCAAAATCCTAACGTTTTAGAAGGCACGATCGCCTATTTATCACCAGAACAAACTGGACGTATGAATCGGGGTATTGACTACCGCACTGACTTCTATTCTCTAGGTGTGACATTTTATGAACTACTCACTGGCCAGTTACCCTTTATATCGAACGATCCGATGGAGTTAGTCCATTGTCACATCGCTAAGATTCCCCCAAAAGTTCACACTTTAAATCCAGCTATTCCCCCATTTCTGTCTTTAATTGTCAGTAAACTGCTCGCAAAAAATGCAGAAGACCGCTATCAAAGTGCTTTCGGATTAAAGCACGATCTAGAAATTTGTCAATCGCAATGGCAAGAAACAGGGACAATCTCCACTTTTGAAATCGGACAACGGGATCTGACAAATCGCTTCTTAATTCCAGAGAAACTCTACGGACGAGAACAGGAAGTTAACACTCTCCTTAATGCCTTTGAACGAGTCAGCCAAGGCAGCACAGAAATGATGCTAGTGGCAGGTTTTTCAGGAATTGGTAAAACCGTAGTGGTGAATGAAGTTCATAAACCCATTGTTCGTCAGCGCGGTTATTTTATTAAAGGCAAATATGACCAATTTCAGCGGAATATTCCCTTTTCGGCTTTTGTGCAAGCATTTCGGAATTTGATGGGGCAATTGCTATCAGAATCGGATGCTCAGTTACAAACTTGGAAAACCAAAATTCTGTCAGTAGTTGGAGACAATGGGCAAGTCTTAATCGAAGTAATTCCTGAATTAGAACGCATCATTGGTACTCAACCCATCGCACCAGAACTATCAGGAAGTTCAGCACAAAATCGCTTCAATCTGCTCATGCAGAAATTTGTGCAAGTATTTACCACAGCAGAACATCCCTTAGCGATCTTTTTGGACGATCTACAATGGTCAGATTCCGCATCACTAAAGTTACTACAACTGTTGATGCAAGAGGCAGGACATCTGCTAGTATTGGGTGCTTATCGGGATAATGAAGTATCTCCTGCTCATCCATTTATGTTGACGGTGGATGAAATCCAAAAAGCAGGAGCAACCGTGAATAAGATTACCTTAGCTCCCTTACAAGAAGATGACCTGAATCAATTAATTTCAGATACCCTCAGTTGCGAACCTGAGATGGCTAGACCTTTACAAAAACTGGTTAATCAAAAAACCAAAGGTAATCCATTTTTTGCTACTCAATTCCTGAAGGCTTTACATGATGATGGGCAAATTACCTTTAACTGGGATCTAAGGCATTGGCAGTGCGATCTTGCCCAAATTAAAGCCTTGGCACTCACTGATGATGTAGTAGAATTCATGGCACTACAATTACAGAAGTTGCCAATAGAAACTCAGAAGGTACTCAAACTTGCCGCTTGTATTGGATCGCAATTTGATTTAAATACTTTGGCAGTAGTCAGCGAAGAATTACCCGATCGAACTGCATCATCGTTGTGGAAAGCATTACAAGAGGGACTTATTCTCCCGCTTTCTGATGTCTATAAATTCTTCACTCAAACCGAGACTCCATCTCTGACTCAATCTAGTACCAATGCTACTTATAAATTTTTACACGATCGCGTCCAACAAGCCGCTTATTCCCTGATTCCAGAGTCGGAACGAGCGATCGCTCATTACCAAATTGGGCAATTAATCCTGCAACAAATTTCTCCCGCAGCCAGAGAAGAGCGCATTTTTGAACTGGTGAATCAGTTGAACTATGGCACGTCACTGATTGTCGAACAAGCGGAACGAGACGAACTTGCTAAACTCAACCTGGCTGCTGCTCGCAAAGCCAGGGCCGCAACAGCCTATCAAGCTGCCCATGCCTATGCAATAGTAGGGTTAGAAATGCTGGGAACAGATGCTTGGCAGCGGCACTATGACATCACCCTAGCCTTTCATGAATTAGCCGCTGATGTGGCTTCATTGCTGGGTGATTTTGAGCAGATGAATCAATGGATTGAGCTAGTAATACACCATACTAAAACACCATTGGAGCGGGTACAAGTTTACCAAGTTAAGATCCAGTCTTTGAATTCCCGGAATGAATTTGTAGAAGCGATCGCAACGGGAATTTCCGTTCTCAAACTATTGGGCGTTAACCTCCCAGATATTCCCACTCCTGAGAATATTCAGCAAGCACGAGAGGAAATATCGACATTAATTGGCGATCGCTCTATTGAGGAGTTGGTTTATCTTCCGAAGATGAAAGATGTTCAACAGCTTGCAATTATGCAAGTTGCTTCTAGCATGATGTCTGCTTGTTACTTAACTCTCTCCCCACTCTATCCCTTAATAGTTGCCCTACAGGTAAAGCGCTCTATTCAATTTGGCAATAGTTTATTTTCTCCTTCTAGCTATGGAAGTTATGCCTTTCAACTCAGGCTCCTATGGCAAGATATGGAAGTAGTTCAACAGTTTGGAAAATTGGCATATTCCCTTGCCCTAGAGCCAGAAGCTAAAACGATGCGATCGCCAACATCTGTTCTGATTGGGGGATATATTCACCACTGCACCGCGCCTTTAAGAGAAACGCTACCGATGCTTCAGGAAGGCTATCAAGCAGGTTTAGAAACGGGGAATCTGGAATTCGTTGTCTATAATGTTCAAATGTTTTCTTTGAATGCCTTATGGTCTGGGCAACCACTGCCTGAAGTTGAATCTCAAATTCGTGCCTATCATCAGCATTTACAGGATCTAAAACTGGTAACAGCCGGCAAACCGCACTTAATTTACTGGGAAACAGCGCTTATATTGCTGGGCAAATCAGAGGATGAGCTTCTCTTCCGTCAAGCATCTTACGAGGAAACATTGGTTGCCGAAGTAAAAGTATCCAATGATATCTATCGTTTAAGTGTCTTTTACCTACACAGATTTATATTGAACTTCTGGCTTGAAGATTTGGATCGGGCTAACCAGGATGCAGCTCAAGCTAGACAAAATTTGATGGGATTTATGGGAACAATTGGTGAACCAATTTTTTACTTTTATGATTCACTGACAGTATTGGCAAAGATATTTGTATCAACTCCTGAGCAAAGTATTCAACTACAGCGCGTGCAGGAAAATCAAGCAATATTGCAGCAATGGATACACCATGCTCCCATTAACCATAAACATAAGTGGCAATTGGTCGAAGCAGAGCGATACCGTATATCGGGGCAATATAAAGAAGCCATAGAATACTATGACCTGGCTATTCAGGGCGCTCAAGAAAATAACTATCTTCAAGAAGAAGCCCTCGCCAACGAACTCGCTGCCAAGTTTTATCTGAATTGGGGCAAGGAGAAAGTAGCTCAAGCCTATACGATCGAGGCGTATTACTGTTATGCACGTTGGGGGGCGAAAGCTAAAATAGACGATTTGGAAAAACGTTATCCCCAACTCCTGATTCCTATTCTTCAGACAGCTCGTTTTTCTGCTTCCTCTCAAGAAACTATCGAGCTGGAAACGATGACTTCTACTCGCACTTCTAGCAGCCCTTCTGAAGTTCTAGATTTAGCGACTCTGCTCAAAGCCTCTCAAACTATTTCTGGAGAAATTGAACTGGATCAACTCTTGACTACTCTCTTACAAATAGTAAGTAAAAATGCTGGGGCGGATAAGTGTGTTTTACTTCTCAAACAAGACATGGACTTACAGGTAGCAGCGATAGTAACAGGGGGAGATGAACCGCAGATATTACCATCAATACCTTTAGAATTAAGTCAGGATGTAGCGATTAGTTTGGTGAATACTGTCAAGCGAAGTTTAACACCTTTGGTGCTGGTCGATGCCAGAGTAAGTTCTCAATTTGCTGGGGATAGTTATATTGCACAGAATCAACCTAAAAGCGTGCTTTGTATTCCAATTGTTAATCAACGGAAGTTGATTGGGATTTTATATCTGGAAAATAATGTGACGGTTGGTGCCTTTACGAGCGCACGGGTTAAAGTGTTGAAATTGGTTTGTACTCAAGCGGCGATTTCGCTCGAAAATGCTCGCCTTTACCAAGAATCTCAAGCCAACTCTCAACAGCTAGAAAAAGCTCTTAAACAACAAAAGACATTGTTTAAGGTCGTTACTCAGATGCGAGAGTCTTTAGATTTAGATACAATCTTCTGTACAGTTAGCAAAAATATTCGTCACATTCTCAATGCGGATCGGGTGGGAATCTATCAATTTGATCTAGGATCGGTCTACCAGTGCGGCGAGTTTATCGCGGAAGATGTATTACCACAATTTAAATCTGCTCTCACGGTAAAAATTCAAGATCATTGCTTTGGAGAGAAGTATGCAGAGCTTTATAAACAGGGAAGAAATTATGTGCTGAATGACTTAGAAACTGCCGATGTAATAGAGTGTCATCGAGCAATTTTACAGGAATTTAATGTGAGAGCATCGCTGGTTGTACCTATTATGCAAGAGGATGAACTTTGGGGATTACTTTGCATTCATCAATGCGATCGAGCTCGTAACTGGCAACCAACTGAGATTCAGTTTATTGAACAAATTGCTGGACAAATGGGGATTGCACTCAAACAGACGGAATTACTAAATAGAACTCGTCAACAGGCTACCCAGCTAGAACAAACACTTCATTATCTTCAGCAAACTCAACTTCAGTTAGTACAAAATGAAAAAATGTCAGCATTGGGGAATTTAGTGTCGGGTATTGCTCATGAAATTAATAACCCGGTTGGTTTCCTGGCTGGCAATATTAAACCTGCGTTAGATTACATCAATGATTTGTTTGGATTGCTGGATTTATATGAACAAGAAAATCTTAATTCTAATCCAGCAATTAAAGAGGAAATAGAAAACATCGATCTTGACTATATTCGCGAAGATTTACCTAAGTTAGTAGGTTCGATGTGTGAAGGGGTGAAGCGGATTAAAGACATTAGTATTAGTCTGCGGACATTCTCGCGGGCTGATAGCTATCGTCCCGTTGCTTGTAATATCCACGATGGTATTGATAGCACTGTGATGATTCTCAAACATCGTCTCAAGGCAAACGAAACTCGCCCAGAGATTGAAGTTATCAAAAAATATGGCGAGTTACCCCCAATAGAGTGCTATGCAGGACAACTTAATCAAGTATTTATGAATCTGCTAGGTAATGCGATTGATGCTTTAGAAGAAACAAATCAATCTCGAAGTTTTACGGAGATTAAAGCCGCTCCTAACCAAGTGATAATTGCAACAGAATTATCCGAAAATCGACAATCGGTAGTGATTCGGATTCGCGATAATGGTCGGGGTATTAGCGATGAGGTAAAACCAAGGATTTTTGACCATTTGTTTACTACTAAAGATGTGGGCAAAGGCACGGGATTGGGTTTGGCGATCGCGCGTCAAATTGTGGTGGAAAAACATGGAGGCCAATTGATGTGTAATTCTACTCTGGGGGTGGGTACTGAATTTGTAATATCACTGCCTTTGAAAAATTAGGGCAATTATGCTATGATAGTTAGATTACATCCTCATGCTCAATCAAGATTGATAGAGCGTGGAGTCACTGAAACAGAAGTAATTCCTACTGTTCATTGCTAAAGCCTGCTTACTATTCCCTTCTTCCCCTAGCCCTAGCTATTAGCTTGCCTAACAACAATAAACCTTACTCAAGATGAAACTGAAACGATTAGGCCACGTCGCCATTTGTGTCAAAGATATTGACAAAGCCGCTGAGTTCTACCAAAACTTAGGAATGGAATTAGCCTGGAAAGATGCAGATTGGGCCTACCTGAAAGCTGGTGATGATGGACTGGCTTTATTGAGTCCTAGTTACAACCAAGCAGGGCCGCATTTTGGGTTCGTGTTTCGCGATCGCGCTGAAATGGAAGCCGCCTACAACCAACTCAAAGCCGACGGTATCCCAGCCACCCACATCCACGAACACCGCGACGGTACAGCCTCTTTCTACGCACGCGATCCAGACGGTAATGGCTTCGAGTACCTCTACGAACCGGGTTCAATTTAAATATTAAAAATGTCCCCCAGACTGAGATATTGGCGTTTGGTCGCCGCTTTCTAGCTGAGCTTTTCGCCTTGCTAACATTCGAGAGCCGTATCTGTTAGTCCAAACCTGGGTAAATTCAGCGCCTAAAAATAGAATTTGGGCTGAGTAATTAATCCAAAGCAAAAGTATTACAAACGATCCAGCAGCACCATAGGTCGATCCGATGCCGCTGCTACCCAAATATATCCCAATTAATGACTTACCGATGGTAAATAGCACTGAGGTAATCGCGGCTCCCACCCAAACATCATTCCAAACCAGTTTAACATCAGGTAAAAATTTATAAATCAAGGCAAAAAGCACTGTCACCACGCTAAAAGAGATACCGAAATCAATCAGTTGCCAGATGCCAACGGGGATATGCAGTAACCCATTTAACCACTGATTTACTGCTGTTAATACTGCGCTAATTACTAAAGAAACTAAAAGTAGAAAGCCAATACTGAGAATCATGGCAAAAGATAATATCCGGTCTTGGAGAAAACCTAACCACCCGCGTCCCGGTGGTGGTTCAACATTCCAAATCATGTTAAGAGCTTCTTTCAGATTAGTAAATACGTTAGTTGCCCCCCACAAAAGTGTAGCCACACCAATGATAGTGGCGATAATTCCCGACTGGCGATGGGAAGCATTAGCTACAAGTTGCTGGATGATTTCTGCACCGTCTTGGCCAACTAGACTTTGAAGTTGTCCTACAAGTTGACCTTGAGCGGCCTCTTGGCCAAAGACTAATCCCGCGACTGCAATTACGATGATTAGCAATGGCGCTAGGGAAAACACTGTATAAAATGCTAAAGCTGCCGCTAAGGTAGGGGCTTTATCTTTTTGCCATTCTTTAAAAGTTTCTTTAATTAGGGATATGATTCTTTTCAATTTCACGGGATGAAGTTCCTTAAATTTATACAGGAATTATGCAAATCTATTCGTAACCATTGATTTTTAGTCGATGGTGGGTAACTTCTATAAGAGTTTGCTTCTTGAATTTTACTAAAGAGAGATTTTTTTTCGCCTCTGCCGTCGGATAGATATACTGATTAGTAATGTTTAACTAATTACGAACACTGATTTTAAGGATTACGCGGATTACACGGACGATCTTCTAATACGAACACTGATTTTAAGGATTGCACGGATTGCAGGGACGATCTTCTAATCTGTGTAATCTGAAAAGCTGCCTAATCCATGTAATCTCAATTATTAATTACTAAATATCCTTGTTCCATCGCCCAGGATTAAAAAATACTACAATCTTGGCAAACGGATTTTATTTAGTAGATCTTGTAATTGCTCAGTTGCACCGTTCAATTGTTCTGCCAAAGATGCAATTTTTCCATAAGCCTCAACTAAGCGATCGCCCTCAACATGAACTTCATCCGTTGGATAATTTTTAATCATTTCCATCACAGTAATCTCATTATCCTGACTCGCGGATAAGACTAAAGCCGATCGCAAAGCCTCCCGATCCGCACCCTGTGAAGGAGGATGAATTACCTGACCAACCTCATCTAAAATCATTTTCCCAGGTTGACTATTTAGCGCTTGTTCTAAAAATCCTTTATTCACCTTGACAGGCTTTTTCAAAGCGCGGCGCACTGTCTCTGGGTTTTTATTCGCCTTTCCCAAAAGCATCTCTAATGCAGGTGACATTTGCCCAGTTTTTGTAAAATTCTCCAGCTCGCTCACGGGGATAGTCATTTGAATAATCGTGTATTTGAGTACCACTTTTTCAGCAGCAGCCGCAGGATTGCTGTAGAAGGCAATTCCTACACCTACTGCTAAAAATAATGTGCATCTATGTGCCAAATTTTTTAAGTGCATAGTTCATCCTCAAATCTATTGTTACTGTAACTATAGCTAATTAGCAGTTGATTTATTAGCATTCTGTAATTTTAACCAGATTTAAGATTTGGGCTTATGTAGTCAATAAATAATGTCCCCAGCAAACCCAAAATCATAAATCAGGAATTACCATCATGAGCAATCAGCTTTCTCGCTTTAATCCCTTTACCATCCTCAACCATTTTAGCCAGCAGTCTGCGGCCGCCGCTGTTGCTTTGCTAGTTGGTTCTTTGGGTGCTACAGCACTTCCAACTTGGGCAAATTCCCCCCAAAGAACGTCACAAGTGCGAACGATTTATGTCGATCCAGCTAGGGGAAGCGATCGCGCTAATGCTGGTAATCCAGCCGTGCCCTACCGTACTATCACTTATGCTCTTCAGCAAAGCAATTCTAACACTTTAATTCAACTAGCTCCAGGCAACTATAGCGCCCAAACGGGGGAAAGTTTTCCTCTAATAATCAAACCTAATGTAACTCTGCGCGGCGATGAAGTTAATAAAGGTAAGTCGGTACGAATTATTGGCGGCGCTAACTTTATCAGTCCGAGTTTTGCTAGACAAAATGTGGCAATTAGAGCTGAAAATGGCAGCCAAATCAGCGGTGTCACTGTTACTAATCCCAATACTCGCGGTACGGGTCTGTGGGTTGAGTCTGGCAGTCCGGTTGTTGCTAATTCTACCTTTTTTAATAGCCAACGTGAAGGTATTTTTATTACGGGTAGCAGCAGCCCTAAAATTAGCAATAATGTCTTTACTCAGAATAATGGTAATGGGATTTCTGCGGTGCGGTTTTCTCAAGGTGAAATCCGAGGAAATTTATTTCAAAATACAGGATTTGGGATTGCTATTAATGACTCTGCATCGCCTTTGGTTGCAGAAAATCGGATTATTGAAAATCGGGATGGAATACTAATTTCTCACTCGGCGCGGCCAGTACTCCGTAGCAATTTGATTGAAAATAATGTGCGGGATGGTGTGGTGGCGATCGCTAAATCTCAACCTGATTTGGGCACCGCAGCTAGTCCCGGCAAAAATATCATCCGGGGTAATCGGCGTTACGACCTCTACAATGCCACTCGTACTAATACCATTTTCGCGATCGGCAATCAACTCACCAAAAACCGGACTTCGGGCCCGATCGACCTGACTGCCAGCCGATAGAAGTTGCAGAACTCACTTAAATTAATGAGCGCCAGTCTTCCTATAGGTGGAGGCTGGCGCTCATCTTAATATATTATGTTATTTTTAGGGTCTTTATGAAAGCTGACCCCAATTGAACCGATTAAAAGGGATTTATGGTTAGAGCCTTTAATTTGGCTGGCTCTAATTTAACTATACTGATATTGACATAAACTTATCAGGGATCAAGATTTTCGTAATAATTTCTTTATATTCTGAACTTTCATTGCTTCAGATGTCCTTGTGTCAAGATTTGTAGCGTTTCGTTACTTTGACTTGGAGGAACGGCGCGATCGCTGCTCTAGGCGAAACAGCCACACCATCAGAGCCACAACTCCGACTTGCAGAGCAAAATTGGGGATCGCTGAGCCCACTTCCCGACCGGCCATGAGCTGACCCAGAAAAACCAGGCCGCCGATGAAACCAGAAGCACCGCAAGCGACGTACACAAACTGTCGTAGAGTTCGGTAGGGAGCCACTATCTCTGCTTTTAAGCGCTGGTATTGTTCTGGACTGATTTGACGGGGAGTTTTCGAGCGATCGTCTGGCATTTGTTCGCAGAGGTAATAGATGATTGACAACCCACGATGTAAAAAGGTGAGGATTTTTCCACAACTTATAATTTAGTCGATAAATGGTTACGGTAGTTCTATTAATGTATTTGTAATTTTTATAGGATTTAATAAAACTTTACATTCTACCCGCATTGTGAATGGGTGCAGTAGATGTGGCGATCGTTCTTTTGGTAAGTAAACTAAATTGAAAATGGGGGCGATCGCTTTTCAATTTGTGTCACCATAGAGTAGCAGCTAAGGTTGCAAATTATATACAAAAATTGACATAACTTGGCAGGAAAATCGCTAAATCCGGTCGAGCTTGTGTTTTAATTAAATAAAAGAGGAAAAAATATTAAGTAGACGGATATTAATTAAACCTATTGTTTAATTAATATCTAACTTGTGGCTTTTTAGTAGTTAACTATTAACAATTAGCCTTCTTCCCTCTTCCTTCTTCCTTCTTCCCTCTTCCCTCTTCCTTCTTCCTTCTTCCTTCCTATGTCAGATTCATTATTTGCTGATGCCAGCCGCAGATTAGAGCAGGCCTTGAAATATGTTTCGCTTTCAGAAGATACAACTGAACGCCTCAAATATCCTAAATCTACTTTAATCGTATCAATTCCAGTGCGGATGGATAACGGTTCCTTGCGAATTTTCCAAGGCTACCGCGTTCGCTACGATGACACCAGAGGCCCGACGAAAGGGGGAATACGTTATCATCCCAAAGTTTCTCTGGATGAAGTGCAATCATTAGCCTTTTGGATGACATTCAAATGTGCAGTTTTAAACCTACCTTTTGGGGGTGCTAAGGGAGGGATTACCCTAAATCCCAAAGAATTATCAAAGATGGAATTAGAACGATTAAGTCGGGGTTATATAGATGCGATCGCAGATTTTATCGGCCCCGATGTCGATATTCCCGCACCGGATGTTTATACCAACCCGATGATTATGGGTTGGATGGCTGACCAATATAATATCATTAACCGCAAACTTTGTCCAGCAGTTGTTACTGGTAAACCTGTCACCATTGGGGGGAGTTTGGGCCGAGATACGGCGACAGCAATGGGAGCTTTTTTTGTAATTGAAACCTTATTACCTAAATTTGATTTAGTACCACAAAATACAACGGTGGCGGTGCAAGGTTTTGGTAATGCCGGTGCAGAAATCGCCGAATTACTCTCGAAGGCTGGCTATAAAGTAGTTGCTGTTAGCGATTCCCAAGGGGGAATTTATGCCAAAAAAGGGCTAGATATTCCCAGCATTCGACAATTCAAAGAATCTAACCGCAGTATCAAAGCCGTTTATTGCGAAGGTTCGGTTTGTAACATTGTCGAACATGAAGTTTTGACGAATGAAGAACTTTTAGCTTTAGATGTTGATGTGTTAGTTCCTGCGGCATTGGAAAATCAAATTACCGAGGCGAATGTGCATGATATTAAGGCTAAGTTTATCTTTGAAGTAGCTAATGGGCCTACGACTTCTGCTGCGGATAAGATTTTAGCCGCTAAGGGAATTTGGGTAATTCCAGATATTCTGGTGAATGCTGGTGGGGTGACGGTGAGTTATTTTGAATGGGTACAGAATCGCAGCGGACTTTATTGGACATTGGAGGAAGTAAATCAGCGGTTGAAGTTGAAAATGATTGACGAAACTGAGGTAATTTGGAAAATTGCTCAGGAGTTGTCAATTTCGATGCGGACTGCTGCTTATGTACATGGGTTAAATCGCTTGGGAGAGGCGATGAATGCCAAAGGAACTAGGGATTATTATGTCAATGGTTGAGCGTTAAGCAGGACTGATGCACGTCGAGGCAGAAACCGGGTTTCTTTGTAGATATCTCGTTTAGAATCTTAGATTTTTCCTAGAAACCCACTTTCTTTAGGTAAGTCCTGCTTTAATTTTTCTAGTCAATTTTACGACAACTCCAACCCTTGTGAGATTGGCCTTTACCTTGAGCTATTTTACTCATGTGGCCTTGATCTAAGCCATGTTCTCTACAAAATTTGGCGAGGTTTGTAATTTTCTCTTCTTTACCATCTGGACTAATCACAACCCAACTATTGGATTTTATTTGACGCAGTTTCTCACCTTGACTTATAGGCATGACCTTTTTCTTAATTTTTTCTGGTTTTTCTATAACCAGTGTATCTGATTTACTGAATTTTTCTGAAATTATGGTAGGAATAGGACGATCGGTGCGGTAACAATAATAACCTTTATGTTGCTTAAACTTTCCTTGAGCAACTTTAACCATGCAGCCTGAGTCTAATTTGTGTGCTTTACAAAAACTGTTGAGATTACTGACAGGTAATTCTTCGCCATCGGGTGTAATAATCAGCCATTCTTTCTGCTGGGTAAGAGTTTTTATTGGCATTGACGAGTCTGAATAACCACATAGCCACCCTTTATAATTATTTAACTTCCCTTTGGCAATTTGAATCATTGCACTGTCATTCAAACCGTGATTTTTGCAAAACTGCCTGAGATTATTGATTTCAAAAATTTCTGCATCGGGGCTAACAATAATCCACTCTTTAGTTGACTGAACGATTTTGAGTGGTTTTGGCGAATCTACATACTGGCAAGTCCAACCTTTATAGGTACTACGATTTCCACTAGCAACTGAGTACATAGCTGCTAAATCCAAACCCATTTGTTCGCAAAAAAGCTTTAAGTTGGTAACTTTTTGACTGTTGCCATCAGTGTCTGTCACAACATAATTTTTGAAGCGTTTACTAGGGCGATCTTGATGTTTTGGCGTGTAAGCATACTGACACTTCCACCCGCGATGTGTAAGGGTTTTTCCAGATGCAACGTTAACCATAGATGTTCGGCGCAAGCCATTTTCTCTGCAAAAGGCAGAAAGATTTCTAACAAAAAAAATTTCTTCTTGAGGCGAAATTACTATCCAGTCTTTTGTTTTTGAAGGTTGAGCAACTAAAAACTCAGAGTTCACAAAAATATTAGCTGTTGTACTAGCATTATATCCAAATTGGGGATCGTAAGATTGGAGACTGTCCATCCAAAATTGCTCTCTTTCTACTAAAATAGTTGGTTCATTAACTAACTCTATGATTTTAAACTCAAAATTTTCTACTCCGTATTTTTTTCAAGCATTTTGCAGATGTTTACTATGATGCTTGCTCCTTGATAATAAGTTTTTATGGTCACACCATCGCCGCTCTATATCAATTGAACTTCCCACATAAACTTTACTGTCAAGAGTATTTTGAATGAGATAAATACCACTCAAACTCTTATTCTTGCTTAATAAATCCATAGGTGTAGTGAAAAATAAAAGCAGTGGGCAAAGTTCAAAAACTAGCACACTGCTTTTAATTATAAGACAAAAGCCAAAAAATAATTTAACGGTTAGAAGTTGGTTTTTGTTCGGGGAAAGTACATTTATCTGAATCACAACCAGCGGGACCAACTTCTAGCAATTCACCGCGATCGTAGCGGAGCAAAGCTGTAAGAAAATTATCCGTATGTCGCCGCAAGATAACCTCCTTTATAAGCTGTTCATACTGTTCCTTGGTGATTGGTTCAAAGGGCAAGCGAGGAAATGATTGGTGGTCATCAAATCGCGCTAGGAGAGCTACAGAAATGTATCCTTCATCATTTTGAATAGCTTCGTAGATGCGCTGTCCTAAAGGCTCAACTTCATCGGCTCTTAGTTCTACAGTTGCCGAAGTGTTATGGGTTGTCCAATGACACTGGACATTTAAGTAGAAATCCATTTGTGTTAATGCAGAAAACTTGCCAATCTCAATTTTATCTGCTCCTGGTAAATCGGCCCAAGGTACAGCAACGGGAATTTCGATCAACCATTCTGTGCAACGTGGATCGAAGGCATCATTCAGCAAATTACCATTTTCATCTTTGTCAGATTGAGACGGAATGACATTGTAGCCATAGTCAATACAAGCTAATGCTACGGGGTCATTTTTGCGGAAAGTAATCCGGCGAATAAAACGCTGTGCTTTCGGAGGATGCCAACCCGGAGATGCACCTGTGAGCAAACTTTTTGTTCCTGAAGGTTGAACGGTTGTACAACGATTTGGACGTTTGAGGGAATGGCGATCGCAGTAATCCCAAACGGCTTGATTTACTATTTCTCGCCAACGAGTTAAATACTCTTTTTCCCCCTTTTTAAAGGCGATTCCTTGCTCAGTTTCTGGTCGTCCTTGTTCCCACCAGCGCAGCCAATCAACGCCGAAAGCATGGACAAAGAAATCGAACAAACCTGTAAAAGACACGCCTACAATTGGGTCTAAGTCGCGACTGTAGTTGTAGCGGGGTTCGACAAATTTGTGATTGAGAAGTGTAGCAACTGATAATCCAGCGGCGGTGAAGGCTTCTTCTTGTTCTTTGCGGTTTTTGGGATCAATTTGATTGAGATGGATCTCAGCGAGATTACAATTTCCAGTTAAAGTATTACCAAAAACTCCCTTGTGATACTCTGGTTCATTAAAGCAGTAAGTATCGTGTAAATCAGGTAATTCTTCAACATTTCTTACAATCTGCCATTTGCCTTTAGATTTAGCACTACTTCCTTTACTAACATCTAAACGCTGACAAGGAATATCAGCACAATCAGTAATTTGTAAGTAATACAAATCCCGACTTCTGATGCCATAATTAGTGATCGATCCCTTATGGGCAAAAAGATTGATTGATGAACGAATGCCACATTTTGTTAGAAGTAATTGAACTCTGTAAGCTCGCTTGTAATCAGAGATATAAATCCTGATACCGTTGCCACTTGTATTCGAGCCGTCTGTATCAGCTAGGCCAGCAATAAAATGCAGTATTGCTTGACGATTCCAACTGGCAATTACATTCAATGCTTCTGCATTAGTTTTTAATGCTTTCAGCAATTCTCCAGAAAAACCTAAATCTGTCACATCGGTAAAAGCAGGCAAATAGCTATATGTTCTTTCCGGTGACTTATTTCCTGATACTACTAAAGCTGCCTTCTTTTGGTAAAGTCTAATTTTGGCATTGTCATTTTGATCTGTAGTTCCATCTCCTACAGCTACTCCTAAAGTATAGGCGTAACTAGGATCTACATTCAAACCATCTTCATACTTAATTGTGAAAGGCTCTGTGTGAATGGCATAGTGACTAACATCCATCAAATCTTTGGTTTGAACTTCTTTGTACACTTTACCAAAGCGATCTTTGACAAAGAATCTATGATATTCTGTGGCATCTAGGTAAGAGCCATCTCCAAATTGCACTCGATATAGTTTACGCTGGCTACCTGTTTTAAATGGTGTAACTTGGCTCCATTTTTGACCATTCCATATCTCAATTTCTAAGTCGATAACATCTTTGATTGGGTGAATTCCATCTCTAGTAATGAGTAGAGTTTCACCACTGACACAGTGAAAATTTGCGCCAATAATTTCCCCACAATTGTGAGCCACAAATCCATTAGCATCAAACTGAGAAACCCCTGGTACGGTGCAGTCATAAACTGCTTCTTCTCCATCAGAGATAATTGCAGTAATCTCAACCGAAAATCTCTCACGGTTAAACTTGCGTTTATACCCAGATAGTAGGCTTGCTAGTAACTGTGATTTTTCTGGCTCTTGGAACCCAATTACTTGTTGAAATACATAGATATTGTCATTAGCAATGACCAACTCATGGGATGCCTTGCAGAAATATTCCGCCAAGTTTTTCTGGCTATCAGGCAACATTCTAAATCCTTCTGTTCTGCGATTTTGATATATTGTCGAGCCAATACCTAAACGCAACAGCATCCTTTGTACAGCTTCTAAAACAGGCAAATTGCTTTGAGATAGCCGAACACTAATTCCTTTTTCTTGAGTTCCTTGAACGCTTCCATCAGCATCAAATAAGCCTCTGAGGAATCCACGAGAAAAGTCATAACTTGCCTGCTCAACTTCAGGCGTAATTACTTTGGAATGATGCTCCAAACCAAATGTCTTAGCAAGACGAGCTAAACTTGATGAGCTAACCTCATAGTATTTGTTGTTGGGATGATAAATTCCTTGCAAATCTTTGGTGTATTGAGGAGGTTTAGGCAGGTTATTCACCAGTGTTAAGGCATACTCTTTCATTTCTATTTGAGTATCGCCCCAATACCTCAATTTAGCTTGATAGGTGTGATTGGCTTGATTGACAGAAAAACAGCCATCTCCTAGTAAACTACCCAAGAGCCATCCTTCATCAAAACTACCAACACCATCCCAAGATTGAAGATTACGATGATTGTGAATTAGAATGCGATCGCCAATTTTAAGATCGCCAACCTCACACCATTCAGAATACTGCTTTTTTTGGGTTTGTGCTGTTACTTTCAAAACTTGATGGTTTTTTGTCAACCTTAAGCTATAACCCTCTTTGGTTTGCACTTTAACCACTGGTTTAACTCCAGTGAAAAAGAAGCCTTCTGGGGTAGTGCTGAAAAGTTCTCCATTGACATAGACAGCTTGCTGCACTCCAATTAAGTCTTTGACTTGTCTTGCACCATACTCAGTATGAACCCAAGTATCAGCCGTAACACATGGGTTCAAACCCACACGGGCTAACCGATGCTCTAATTCATCAGCGTTAATATTAGGAGCATTTTCTTGAAACCACTCTTTAGCCTTGCCATCGTTATATGCTTTCAAAAATTCTACTTTCATTGTAGAAGTTGATAGCAAATCGTAGTTAGCTCTGGCTACTGCTTCACCGGCCCATTGAATTGCACCTTCACCAGAATAATACTGTTTTCTAACAGCATCCAGACATTCTTGCAGTGTAGGTTTAGAGTGAAAAACACGGGTATGGTTTGCCATTCTTAAAGCATCACGCTCTGGATCTATTCGCCAATTCCCTTGCTCATCTTGTTGCCAGAGGTTATCTTTAGCATTAGCAAATAATCCATCTTCACTATTTCCTTGCCTCATACCGGCCGATCTTCTGATATTTCCAGCAACAATTGTCACCGCTGCTTCATCAATCAATAAACAGCATTCAACAGAATTTAATTGCCGTCCTAAAGCCTTATTCAAAATAGCCGCACAGCGATGATAAAGTTCTGCCAATTTCACCGGATTAGCGACACCGCCAAAGCCTTTTAATGGTTCTCCCACTGGGCGGACATCGCTCAAGTCGATGACAACTTGCACATCGGTTGAAAATCTTTCATCAGTTGACAATTCCAGCAAACTTTGATAAGATTTAACCCAACCTTGGCGAGAGTCTCCTACATAGATGGTTGCCTGATTTCCCTCTACTTTGACTTCGGTTTCTTCCCGCCGCAATTGAGCGGGAGTAGCGCCAATTTCTCCCTGCAATTCAACTAATAAACGATTCCTAATTGGCGGTAGTTGGTTAATATATTTAGGTTCGAGAACCGCCCCAGTACCGCAGCCCATCATTGCTAAATCCATCAATAGCCCAAAGGCCCGCCAGTCAGCGATATTTGTGGATGAACAATTATAGGCCCCGGAAAAATTCTCTGGTGCTTCAATCCACTCGCTACCCCCCACCCACAGCCATCTACCGGAGGTGAGGGCCTTAAGTTGGCTTTGCATCCGGTGTAGGAGATCCGCTTCTTCGGGGGTGAGATTGCCGAGTTTGGCTAAGCCGCGAACCGTGCGATCGCACACTTCCTCCCACGTCTCCCGCCCGTTTTCTGTGCGACGGCTATAAGTCCTGAAAAACACCGGATTGGCCGCAGGTGCAGTTTCCGGGAAGGTGTGCTTTTTCTGGGTGTCGTTTTGACTCGTCCGCTCAAGTTCTCGAACCATAGTTATAGTCTGACCGTCTTGGAACAATTCAATAGACTATGACTATACGCCATGTCAGATATAGGGTCAAATAGTTGACAAAATCCACAAGTTGCGCTATATATGGGTCATAAGCTCAACAGTGCTATTGAGAAAAGCGATCGCCTTAACGCACAGACAAAAACTCAATCCTCGGCAATAATGGGTCTTGAACAATGCCCACACCGTTAAATCCCCAACGCTTGAGCAAGCTTTGTAATTGAGAACCGGCAATAGATTCGACTCCAAAGCGATCGGCTACATCTGCACCATATTTATTTAGATAGCTGAGAGCTTCAAAGTCTTCGCGAAACATTAACAAATAACTCTCATCTGTGTCTTGATTGGGATGAGCAGTTAGATATTTACCATCAGAACGAGAAAGTAATAAGTAGAAAACTTGGGAAAACATTTTGTTTTTTGCTCAAAATATAACAGAAGGAAGAGGGAAGAAAGAAGAAGGAAGAAGGAAGAGGGAAGAGGGAAAATGCAACAAAAATATGCTTCGGCGGTTGAAACCGCTACTAAACAAACAAAGTCCGCCTGCGCGGACTGAAAAACGGGCATTGAAGCCCGATTTAGTATTAGCTATTAGCTATTAACTATTAGCTAATAGCAATTAGCCATTAGCCATTAGCGAACATTAAATCAAAGTCAATGCCAAACCTTTGACGGAAGTTCCATTGCCAATTTGACCGATCGCCGTAGCCGCGCCTGTTGTCAAATTAATATTATACAGACTTGACACACCTCCGACTTCAAGGGCAGCGATCGCATTCCCATTGGGACTAATATCAAAGCCAAGTATGCGAGAAGCATCAACACCCAAGGAACCAACAGTATTCAGCACACCATCATTAGGCGGAACTTGCCTTACCAGAACATCTAAACCACTGTCGATCGCATACAGTGTAGTTGACGTAGCCCCGGCAAAGTTATTAGTATAGGCTGCGGCCACCGCCGTAGGATTTGCCCCAGCGTTGATATCGCCAGCAGCGTAAACTAAATTTCTGTCGAATTGGACACCTCCAATCAGCGTATCAAAGTCTACAACTGCCCCTGTTTCCTGGTTCAGCCGCCCATTTTGATCTGCCTCATTAATAACCCGAATGCGATCGACAGTCGGATTGAAATCGAAACCAGTCGCCCCAATTGTAAGAGTTGGATTCAAAGGTGCTGTTCCCACCGCAGTTGCTACGCCACTCGCTTGATCGATCGCATACAACCGATTGCTGCTACCCAAACCGTAAAGTACACCCGTAGCAGGGCGGAAATCAATCCCTAGCAAGCTTTCTCCTGGCAGTAACCCCGTAACAGCAACATCGCTGAGGACTGCTTGCGGTGCTGCTGCATTAAAGCCGATAATTCTTTCAGCTCCATCTCTACCTGTAACTGCATAGGCTGTAGGCAAAGGCAATGCTAAACCAACGATCGCTTCCCCAGTGGTAATTTGACCTAACGCCGTAGCTTGACCTGTGGTCAAATTGATATTGTACAGACTGGAAACGCCGCCAACATTCAGGGCTGCATAACCCGACTCCTGACCGCCAACGCTTCTAATATCAAATCCCAGGACGCTAGAAGCGTCAACACCCAACGATCCAACGGTATTGAGTACGCCATCATTCGGTGGAACTTGCCGCACCAGAACGTCTAAATTGCTATCGATCGCATACAGTGTGGTTGACGTAGCCCCGGCAAAGTTATTAGTATAAGCTGCGCCTACCGCCGACGGATTTGCCCCAGAGTTGCGATCGCCACTAGCATAAGCCAAACTTCCGTCTAGTTGAATACCATCGGTAGTCGTGTTGAAATCCACAACTCCCCCAGTATCAGGATTTAGCCGCGCATTTTGATCCGCCTCATTTATAGCCCGAATGCGATCGACAGTGGGATTAAAATCAAAACCAGTAGCCCCAGATGTCAAAGTGGGATTAAAGGGTGCTGTTCCCACCGCAGTCGCCGCCCCACTGATGGGGTCAATCCTGTACAAGCGATTGCTGCTACCCAAACCAAAGAGTTGACCGTTAGCAGGGCGGAAATCAATCCCCACCAAGCTTTCCCCAGATTGTAACCCCGTCACTGACACATCCCTAAGCGTGATTCCCGGAGCAAAAGTATTAAACCCTACAATCCTATTACTTGCAGTCAGCGCATAGGCAGTAATCGAAGGCCCCGGCGGAGGACTAGGAACAACGCTGGAGTTATTAGTAGTGAAATCTGCCGCAGAAATTAAACTCCGGTTAACCCCTGCAAGGACAGCAAGGAATTCTCCAGTTACTCGGTCTTGAATAAAGGTATTATTACCTGCGTCCACCAAGTTGAGGTCAGCAAAGGTCAACCCTCCACTCAAACCAATCAGATCCAAATTATCTGTAAAGTCATTGATAACATCCGCATCTGCCAGACTTAAACCACCGCTAGTTAGTGAAGGGCTAGCATCAGCGTAACGGGTAAGAACAAATACGTCAGCCCCCTCTCCACCAGTAAGATTATCAGCACCTCTGTCGCCAAATAAAACATCGCTACCAGAGTTACCTGCCAGCAAATCGTTGCCTCTACCACCATAGATAGAGTCGTTATCTTCATTGCCATTGACAGTATCGTTGTCTAGATCCCCAAATAGAGAGTCACTACCGAAGTTTCCATCTATAGAGTCGTTTCCCTTACCGCCATAAATAGAATCGTTACCAGAGTTGCCAGAAATTGCGTCATTCTCTTGCAACCCAAAGATTCTGTCCTCTTCTGGTAAACCTCCGATGCTATCAGCTTGAGGGGTACCGATAATTTCTGCCATAGTGCAATCCCGATCTAAAGTTAAAGATGATATGGAATAATATTAACAGGGGATCGATTGCAAAAGGCAGCAAAAATTAAATTCAAAGATTGAATTTAATTTTACTATTCAGCTTATTACTTAAGATTTTCTAGGCGGATACGAGGGTCAACTACCTTAAGGAGTAGATCTGCTAATAAGTTACCCACAATCAACATTACAGCACCCATCATCAAGCTTGCCATCACTAAATACAAGTCTTGATTAGTAACAGCGTCTAAGGTAAGTTTACCTAGACCTGGCCAGTTGAAAAAAAGTTCCGCAATAAATGCACCGCTTAACAAGCTAGCAAACTCAAATCCTAGAAGTGTAATCAGAGGATTAATCGCATTCCGTAAAGCGTGAACGTAAATCACTCGATTTTCTGGCAAACCTTTAGCCCGCGCAGTTTGGATGTAATCTTGTCGCAGCACGTCCAACAATTGCCCCCGCATTAGTCTTTGCAAACCCGCGAAGCTGGTGATACTTAAAGCTACAGTTGGTAAAATTAAATGCCAGCAATAATCGATGATTTTGCCCCAAAAAGATAAATCTTCATGGTCAATACTTGTCATCCCGCCTACAGGAAAAAGAGGGGAAGTGTTCTGTGCTAGAAATAGCAAAAGTAGAGCTGTAATAAAGCTGGGGAATCCTTGACCAGTGTAGCTAATTACTTGTAAAAATCTGTCGGTAGAGCGATTTTGGTTAACAGCAGCGATAATTCCCAAAGGAATGGCGATCGCCCAAGTTACAATTAAAGAACCGATCGCCATTACTAGAGTTGCTGGTACTCGTTCCCATAACAAATCAGCGACATCTCGCCCATAAACAAAACTTTTGCCAAAATTTCCCTGAGTGAGGATTTGCAAAAGCCAGCGCCAATATTGCTCAAACCAAGATTTATCTAAGCCAAATTGTTGTGCTAGTTGCTTAACAGTTTCTGGTGCAATTTTGGGATTTTGATACAAGGTGTCTAAGTAATCCCCTGGAGCTAGTTGAATAATCGTAAAACAGAGGGCAGATGTCAGAAACAGTGTCAAAATTGCCTGCAACAGCCGCTTAACTATATAAGCAAATGTCTCGCTGGCAAACAGTGAATTGAAGAGTCGTAAATTACGGTTTAATTTGATAGAAGTCATTGTTAGTTGTTAGTTGTTAGTTGTTAGTTGTTAGTTGTTAGTTGTTCGTAGTATAGCCTTTCTAAAAAAGGTGAGGTAGGAATTTTGACATGGAAAGCTTGAAAATACAGGGTTTCTGTATACCTCATTTATCTGAGAACCGCTATAAATAAAGCTAGTTAGCAACTATTAACTGTCATCAGGAAATTTCTTTCATCGAGAAGTTCCTGTCATTGCGAGTGAAGCGAAGCAATCTCAAGCCTTTGCGATTGCTTCGCTTCGCTCGCAATGACATATATTATGCTCGTAATTACATAGTTAATTTTAATCATGTCCACCTAATTAACAATTAACAATTAACAATTAACAACTAACAATTAACAACTAACAACTAACAACTAACAATTAACAATTAATACTCAACTAATGTCACAATTGGCACATCTGGTAACTTTTCTCTACCGCCTAAATCTTTTAATTCGATGATAAAGGCAAAACCTACAATTTCACACTGCGCTTGCTGTAATAACTGAGCTGTAGCGACCGCTGTTCCTCCAGTGGCCATTAGATCGTCTACAACTAACACGCGACTGCCTGGTTCAATAGCGTCTTGGTGTATTTCCAAGCGATCGGTACCGTACTCTAACTCATACTCAACAAAATTAATTTCTGCTGGCAGCTTACCGCGTTTGCGGACGGGAATAAAGCCAATACCCAATTTATAAGCTAGAGGTACGCCAAAGAGAAAGCCCCGCGATTCCATACCAACGATATAATCAGCGGACAGCCCAGAACACTTTTCGGTTAAAGTGTCAAGGGTGTAGCGTAGTCCTTCGCGATCGCGCAGGAGAGTAGTAATATCTCGAAACAGAATCCCTGGTTTAGGAAAATCTGGGATGTCGCGAATTAAAGATTTGAGATCCATAAGGTTGAGGATAAGCGTTGAGATTGCAACGGTAGGCTTTCTGGCACTTTCGGGCTTTCTAGTTCAGGAATTGGCTTTAAATGAGCAGGAGAACTGATTGAGCCTTCTAGTGCCGTCCGATGGGAAGCATCAAAAATCTTACACTAGATTAGGGTCGAGTTTCTTCTCAATGTTCATTGACGGTTCAAAAATCCCCCTTACCTTAGCATCAAAGCTACTTCCCGATCTGCTCCTTGTGCAATCTCTAAATCAACTTCTTGGTTATACCAATATTCAACAATTAAGCATGATATTGAAAACACTTATCCTGTTGAGATCGTATTCAAAAGTTAGCTGTACCATAACAGGAATGCTGGGCGATCGTGCTTATATTAATCGCGATCGCATCCGTCAGGCCATAGTAAGCTGAAAGCCTTACATAGACTAGCTTGAACTAAAAAAGCTGGCGATCGGATTTGAACCCATGACCGGCTGATTACAAATCAGCTGCTCTACCACTGAGCTACGCCAGCACTTCGATTTACAATCATAACACAACTTTTCTCAGATCCGCAAGCACTAAAAAAAATTCTTTTCCCCTTTCCACAACAGCGCCCCCCCAATTGCCTTAATCGCAGCGCCAAATCTTAATCGTCTCATCACCGCTACCACTGACGAGCAGCTTACCATCCCGTGCGATCGCCACCGAATAAACCGTCCCCGAATGTCCCGTCAGAGTATTCATCAGTTGCCCAGTCGCCACATTCCAAATCTTAATCGTATTATCATCACTGCCGCTAGCCAGAGTCAACCCATCAGGACTAATCGCCACCGAATTACCTCTACCTACATAATTTCTCAAAATGTGTGGCGCATTACCCCTGCTAGAATTGCCAACATCATTACCTTTACGTTGATTATTACTCAGAATTCGCATCAGCCTGCCCGTTGGCAAATTCCGCAGCTTAATCGTGTAATCATTTCTCACACTCACAAGCGTTTGTCCATCAGGACTAATCGCAATAGAATTCACTCCCAAATTTAACCCAGAAAGAGTACGCTGTAACTCTCCAGTTTCCACATCCCAAACCTTGCTCGTCGCGTCAGAACTTCCACTCGCCAAAACTTGACCATCAGGGCTAAAAACCACCGCATTCACATCATCTAAATGCCCCGTCAAAGTCCGCAGCAATTCGCCACTCTCTAAATGCCAAAGCTTAATTGTATAGTCACTACCACCGCAGCTAGCTACGAGCTGCCCATCGGGGCTAATAGCAACAGAATTAACCCCAATAGAATGGCCAGGGAGAGTGCCAAGTAACTCACCGCTATGGAGATTCCAAAGTTTAATAGTCTCATCAGAACTACCACTAACAAGAAGCTCTCCATCAGAGCTAATAGCTACCGAATTTACCCGATCGGAATGCCCAGTTAAAGTGCTTGTTAACTCCCCCGTTTCTAAGTTCCAGAGCTTAATAGTTCTGTCCCAACTCCCACTAGCAAGAATCAGCCCATCTGGACTAATAGCAATTGAATTTACAAAAGATGAATGTCCAGGCAAAGTGCAAACGCATTGCCATGTTTTAGTTTTAACTTTTTTAGATGCTACTTGTTCTTGGCGCTTGTACTCAGCCTCAGCTTGTTCTCTGCGCTTGCGCTCCGCTTCTCCTAAAATATCGCGCTGAAGCTTAGCCCTATTTTCCCGATCTGCCAGCCGTCGCAACTCCACTTCGCAAGCAGCTCTTTGCTGTCGCTGAATCACTTTCAGACTTTCAATATAAGGTTCAACCCATTCTTGATCGAACCATTCTTGAACGAATTCTGATTTTAAATAATAAAGTTGTGGCTCATAGTTAAAATCGATAGTAAGGTAATATAAATCTGCCAAAAATCCCGCTAACAACTTATGTATGGAAACAATTATTTGCCTAATAATTCGCAGACATACTTTTTCATCTGTACCATCTACTCCTAACTGTTCATAAACTTTTTCCCAGTTCCAAGGCTGAATCGATACCAAGGAAACTGTTTGATTTACCATGCCCCAAAAACCAACATGAAAATTCACTTCATAGTCGCTAATATCGCTATAAAGAATAGCTGTCGGCACTGGGCCTAAAATTGTCTGCAACCGCTCCACATCAATATCAGAAATTGGCTGCTTGAAATAGTCACCGTAAAACTGAACTGGACAAGTTTCGCTATGTTGAGGATAATGCTGGCTTAGAAAGGATCTTAACTTAGCCGGTAACTCGATATTCAAGTTATGGCGGAAAGAATCTGGGCAATCTTTGCTAATCTTAGCGGGAGAAACTAACAGCAATAATCGGTGCTGTTGCTGCTGCAAAATTTGCTCTGTTTCCTGTCTACTCAAGTTTGAAAACCAGGTGTCTCGATCCCAAATAATTTGAATCTCACTCAGCTTTACCTTAATTGCCTCTGCTTGCAACTCCCGCATTAGTTCCCGGCACAATCTACTAATTTCTCGCCTGTCTCTTAGTTCTTCTTCTCTGAGCTGATTACCGCGTTCTTTTTCTACACTTGTAATCTCCCTTAATTCTTGTTCCCGACGCTCTTGCCGTTCTAGAAATTGAATTTGCGCTTGAATCCAGCGCCGATCTTTTTTGACTTGGTGACGAAGGGCTTGGACTCCCGATGAGCCTTCCGAAAAAGACTGGCTGGTAATCGTTGCTCCCAATCGATCTCCCAAACTCTGCGCGATCGGCTTCAATAGGTCAACTAGGGTATCTGAGACAGGGCGGGGTAAAGACATAAAAATTAAATTTTTTTGCTCAAAATCGTTCCCGTTACTTGTCCGCAGAGAGAGTTACTATAGCCCCGCAGGACTAGAGGCAGTTTAATTGATAGTTTTTGTAGTGTTTTATTG
>NZ_JAQMUA010000132.1:0-6430 GCF_028330895.1 Kamptonema animale CS-326
AAGCGATCGCGCGCGATCGCACTTTTGACGTTTTGGCAGGTGCAGCCGGAGCAATACTAGGATTACTAAGTTTACATTCCGTCATCAAGGAACCTATTGTTTTAGATACTGCGATCGCCTGTGGTCATCACTTGCTAAATCACCGTACTGCTTGCACTCAGTCTGGCTTGAAAGCTTGGCAAAGTGTCGAATCAAAATTATTAACCGGATTTTCTCATGGCGCAGCAGGGATAGCCTACGCCTTGCTACGGCTGTATAAATCCACCTCCGAGCCGGTGTTTCTCAAAGCTGCACAGGAAGCACAAGCCTATGAAGCCAGCGTCTTTTCTGCTAGCGCTAAAAATTGGCCAGACTTCCGATCTTTTAACCCAAACGAACAGCAACCTAGTTTTATGACAAGCTGGTGTCATGGCGCACCTGGAATTGGTTTAGCTCGTTTAGGTAGCTTAGAGATTCTGGAAACTGCCCAAATTTTGCAAGAAATCGCCGACGCAGCAGACACAACTCAGCAGTTTGGTTTACAAAGTATAGATCATCTCTGCTGTGGCAACTTTGGCAGAATAGAATTGCTAATGGTGGCTGCACAAAAACTATCGCGTTCAGATTTGTGGGAACTTGCCCAAAAACAAACTTCCTATCTAATAGCTAGAGCAAAACATTTAGGTCATTTTTCTCTGTATCCCCAAATTGAAGGAGATTTTTACAGTCCAAGTTTCTTTCGCGGTACGGCGGGGATTGGCTATCAACTATTACGATTAGCACACCCAAATTTACTTCCTTCTGTATTATTGTGGAACTAATCCAGAATAACTTGGTTATTACTCCCTAACTCTCTATTTTTTAGTTAGCTTCAATACTTAGGAACAACATTAATGAATTCAATGCCAAGAGAGTTATTTGTCCAAATTACTCTGAAAATATTACAAATTTGTAACGATCGCGATTAAGGGCTGTAACCAGTGTTACCCTAAAACCACACTAAATTTGAGGTAGCTTTGTCATGCCACCTCAGTCATGTACAACATCTAAATAGAGGTTTTTTCCCATGACTTCAGCAACATCTCAACCAGAACCAATGACTCGTGAAGAACTACAAGCCAAACTGATTGCCAAAGCTTGGGAGGACGAGTCATTTAAGCAAGAACTACTCAGTAACCCCACAGCAGTCGTTGCTAAGGAAATGGGTTTGGATAATATCCCAGGAGTCAACATCCAGATAGTAGAAGAAACGCCAACTACCTATTACCTAGTGCTACCTGCTAAACCGACAACAAATGACAGTGAAGAACTTTCTGATTCGGAATTAGAAGCTGTCGCGGGTGGACGAAGACGCAGCCGTGGAGGGGCTGTATCGGTCATACTTTGGCCTACTTGCAGTTGACAATCGCATCAAACTCAATCTAGCTTCTTTGCATTTAATAGTAGTTCTGAGATGAATCACTTTTTGAGTAGTTCTTCAAAACCATTACCAACTTGCAGAGAAATACTTAAAGTAATAAAAAGGTGGAGAGATGGGAAAAATCTATATAGTAAGCCTAAATCCTTCGTACAAACTTGTAGGGTAGCGCCCCTGCCTACCCCCGATCGATCGGGGGCAACCACGGAGAGATTGCCTCTACCTTGATTGTACAAATCATTTAGACGTGCTATAAAAACTTTCCTTATGACTCCTTCATTCCCTCCAAGTCTCATCCACCTTTTCCTCTTCAATCAGAAATAAATGTCAATGTATTCAATAAATAGTTTAAATCTTTTTACAGCAGCAAATTATCTAGGTATGACCTATCCTGCCTATAGGAATTATTTAAAATTATTAAATGGTAAAAGCCCATTTGTGGCGATTGGTGCTAACAACAATAATGGTCAGCCTGTGGGTTTAGTGCTGGCTGAAATTTTACCCGAAGAACATAATGCTGAAGTCCTTTCTATTTTCGTTGAGTCCAAACATCGCTGTTTAGGAATTGCTAGAGCAATGCTCGCTCAATTAGAACAAATATTAGTTAAACACGGCTGTACTACCGCCAACTTAAGCTATACAACAGACAAAGCCACAACACCTGCCATAGAAAGCCTGCTGATAAAATGCAATTGGAGTCCTCCCCAGCCAAGAATGTTTATCTGTAAAGCTACGCCAAAGCAGATGCTATCAGCAGATTGGATGTCTCGATGCAGCCTTCCTGACTCCTTGACGACGTTTTTTTGGCGCGATTTAACAGAAGGTGAACGAAGAGAAATATTAAGAAAACAGCAAGCCGAGCCTTGGTATCCAGACATTCTCTCCCCTTTTTCTGAAGAAAAAATTATTGAACCGCTCAATAGTTTAGGTCTTCGTTATCAAGGAGAAGTGGTAGGATGGATGATTACTCATCGCTTAGCACCCGACACAATTAGATATAGTAGATTGTTTGTAAAGAAAGAATTGCAAAAGATGGGGCGTGCTATTTGTTTATTAGCTCAAGCAATTAAGTATCATTACGATAGTGGAATTCCCTATGGGATTTGGACTGTGCAACAAGACAATAGTCCTATGGTAAGTTTTATGCAACGGCGTATGCTGCCCTACATGACTGAGATCGTTGAAACTAAAGGTTCCTCTAAAGTGTTGGTCTAAAAAATGAGGATTATAAGTAAATCCACTTAACATAAATTTCTATTTAAGGGAAGTTACAGGGGTTCGACCTGCTGGATAACTTGTGAAAATTAGTATAATTTCGTTATAGCCTATGAAGTATCGCTGAGTGATTTATCTGCCAATACTAAGGCACTTATTACTGGCGATCGCGATTTACTAATCCTCAGAGGATTTACAGGCATCTGCATTTTAACGTCACAAAAATTTATAGAACTTTATTATTTTACCAATGCCTAATTCCGACCAACTCCCCTTTACCACCCTCACTTGCTCCGCCTGGCAAAGTAGAATCAGTTACCCAACTCCAAGCGCTCCCCTCTATTCTAATGACCATAACTTTGATACAATCTAAAGTTTACAACAAACTTACTATAATGCGGCGGGGTGAAAATTATGAGCAATCGTCCAATTATCCTTGGTATTGTCGGTGACAGCGCAGCGGGTAAAACTACTCTAACGCGGGGAATTGCCCAAGTCTTAGGGCCAGAAAACGTTACCATCATCTGTACCGATGACTATCACCGATACGACAGAAAACAGCGGGCCGAAATTGGGATCACAGCTTTGCACCCCGATTGCAACTACTTAGATATCATGCAGCAACACCTAACTCTGCTGCGAACCGGACAACCCATCCTCAAACCAATTTATAACCACACGACGGGTGCTTTCGATCCCCCGGAGTATATTAAGCCAAGTAAATTTGTGATCATGGAAGGGTTACTCGGTTATGCTACTCGCGGAGTGAGGGAATCCTACGATGTTAAAGTTTACCTGGCTCCCCCTGAGTCACTACGCGCCCAGTGGAAGATCAAGCGCGATACTATGAAGCGGGGCTACACGGAAGAACAAGTGCGAGCAGAACTAGAAAAACGCGAGCCTGATTCTGAAGAGTTCATCCGTCCCCAGCGGAAAACGGCAGATGTAGTTGTTACATTTTACCCGCCCGATGAGGAAGACGCTTCTAATCTTAACGTGCGCTTGGTGCTCAGACCAACTATTCCTCATCCTAACTTTACTGAGATTTTAGATCGAGGTAGTGCCAGTTTCAAACCCGCAATTCGCTTAGGATTGGATCGGGATATGGGTAAACCTGTTGATGTTTTAGAAGTGGATTCTCACGCCACAAGCGCACAGGTGAATGAATTAGAGAAGATTCTCTGTAATGAAATGCCTCACTTGCGGGGATTTTGCAGCACGGAAGGCAACCCTGAAATCGGTAAACTTGTGGGTACAACTGGGGAAGTGCTTCAGAGTTATCCCCTAGCTTTGACGCAATTGCTTATTGCTTATCACATGATTAAGGCAACGCAAGCTTATTAAGAAAAAAACCCGGTTTCTTGAAGAAACTGGGTTTTTTGGCTATATTTCGGGGAAACTTTTTTATGCTTTTGAAGAAGGGGCTAGGGGCTAGGGGCTAGGGAAGAAGGAGAGGGAGATGGGGAAGAAGGAGAGGGAGATGGGGAGGATGGGGAGGATGGGGAGAAAATTTCCCCAATTAACAGTTAACAGTTAACAATTAGCAGATTGTTCCTCATGCAAATAAAAGCTACTATAATTTCTTATTGGTTTCATTAAGTAGGATAAGATGTTGTGCTTAACAGCACAAGTAGTTTGAGGGGAACTTTACCAACTCTTTAAAAAATCGAGGTTGTTTTCTAGTTATATAAAGTTACAGTAAAGTTTTCCGATCTCTAAGATAGCTAATTTTTTCTCTCCCTTCATCCCTCTTCCTTCATCCTTCTTCCTTCTTCCTTCATTTAATAAATTACTTGGGCATCAGCTATTTTCCACACGCCATCCCAATACTCTAAACTGTAGCGAACCAGTTTGGTATTAAAACTACTATTCTCGACTTGACCATTTTGATAAAGGGTGACATCTTCGGTAACTCTAACTTCAATAGTTGCTTTGTTTCCCGACGCTGCAAACCGTTCGACGGATTCAACTTTTTGAACGCCGTAGCGATAGTAAGCCTTGTTGTTTTTCAAATACTCAATGGCTTTAACAGTGTCAGCATACAAAATACCTGTAGTCAGGCTAGCAAGGCTTTCACGATCGAAGGGGGGAGCAAATACTTTTTGCTTGGTATCCAGCCAGCGACTAATGATATCGGCAGCTTGTCCTAAAGTAAGGGCTGCACTGTTGGTGTTAGCTTGAGTAAGAATTATACCTTTGGTTGGGGAAGCCGCGATCGAATATACCTCTCCCTTCTCCTTAATTAGAGGAGAGTTGAGAGTTTGCCAATTCTCCTTAAAAATGGGGAAGGTAGCAGCTTGAATTGGCGTTACTGAGTTCAGAGGAATTAAGAAGGCTGCGATCGCGAAAATTCTCAGTTTCATTTTTGTGCGGGAAAATAGGCAATTTCCACTGATGGCGTTAGTTGACTTTGGGGTGCAGGTAGCATTTCGCCTCGGAAGTCTAATAGTTGGACGAGGATGAGGTAGGCGATCGCTAAAAATACAGAAATCGCACCAGTGACAATAGCAATAATCTTCGATCGATCCATGTCCAGCAATATGTAGGCACATCTATTGTCTATATTATCTCAAATTGGGAGGATTCGCGATCGCGCCTCGAACCAGATTAGAATCAGTATTAAAAGCACAGACTAACGCCCTCTATGGATACTGCTGTAGATTTAATCCCCATCAACAAGCCAGAACCAACTCCAGCGGTAGAAACCTCTCAACTTGGCAAGCTATACCGCACTGGTTTTTGGATGAATCAAAAAATTGAATCTCTCAAAAGCTGCACCCTGACAGTCTTTCAGGGGGAAACTTTCGGACTTTTGGGCCAAAACGGTGCGGGAAAAACTACCCTGCTGAAAACGCTGCTAGGTATCGTGCGGCCTACATCTGGGTGGGGGCTGCTTTTGGGTCAACCATTGGGCGATCGCACTGTCAAACAGCGAGTTGGCTACCTCCCAGAAAATCCCTATTTCTACGATTATCTCACTGGCTGGGAATTCTTACAGTTTACCGCTGGATTGTTCCAAATTCCAGCCTCCGTGCAGCGCCAGCGCATTCCCGATTTGTTAGACTTGGTGGGGCTAGCTAAGTCAGCAGCAATCAAAAAACAGTTGCGCCAATATTCTAAAGGAATGCTGCAAAGGATTGGCATGGCTCAAGCACTGATTAACGATCCAGTGTTAGTCTTTCTCGATGAGCCGATGTCGGGTCTCGATCCGATGGGACGCTATCAAATGCGTGAGATTATTTTATCGCTCAAAGCCCAGAAGAAGACAATTTTTTTTAATAGCCACGTCCTCTCAGATGTGGAACAAATCTGCGATCGCATCGGTATCCTCGCCCAAGGCGAATTAATCTGTATTGGCAACCTTAATGAACTGTTGGGAACAACTGAAACCTACCATGTTAAAGGTAAAGGTGGCCATTTAAACGTACTTAAAAAATGGGTACCCGATTTAGAACTGGAGGGTGAGGTCTGGTACGGTCATTTGCAAGCTAGCCCCCAAGATTTTATCGCTACTCTCACTCTGATGGGAGCGCAATTGATAGGTATGAACCTAGCTAGACCTAGTTTAGAAGAGTTTTTTCTCCAGCAGTTACAACAGCGTGGTATCCATTCCAGCAGTTGATCTCGGAACCGCCATCATGACTCTTGACAATTTTATTGTTAGCACTTACAGGACTTACGCAACCAACCACAGAAACCGGGTTTTTTGACGAAAATACTTCGTTCTGCCTCCTGCCTCCTGCCTCCTGCCTCCTGCCTCCTGCCTCCTGCCTAACGCAGTAATTCCTCTAACTTTTGCTGATTCCATAAGGACTGGTA
>NZ_JAQMUA010000133.1:0-10502 GCF_028330895.1 Kamptonema animale CS-326
AGAAGGGGCTAGGGACTAGGGACTAGGGACTAGGGAAAGGGGAAGAGAGGGGGAGGATGGGGAGGATGGGGAGATGGGTAATTAACCATTAGCCATTAGCCATTAGCCATTAGCAATTAGCAATTAGCAATTAGCCATTAGCCACTCCTACAAAGATTGCCATATCTCAAGGCAAAGTTAGAATTTCCACACCAGACTCAGTAACAGCTACAGTATGCTCAAATTGAGCAGTGAGTTTACCATCTTGGGTGACAGCAGTCCAACCGTCATCAAGGATTTCAACTTCCCAAGTACCCTCATTAATCATCGGCTCAATCGTAAACACCATCCCTTGTCTGAGACGTTTACCCGTCCCCCGCTTGCCGTAGTGTAAAATTTCTGGCACAGTGTGGAAAATGCGGTGGATTCCGTGTCCTGCGAAATTCTGCACTACAGAAAATCCTTCAGCTTCAGCATATTCTTGGATAGCTGCGCCGATGTCACCGATGCGAGCTCCTGGCTTCACTTCCGCAATTCCTCTTCTGAGACATTCCTCTGTTACTTCTACCAGTTTCTTTGTTTTTGGTGCAGGTGTTCCTACAAAAAAAGTTTTAGAAGTATCACCATGAAAACCTTCAACAATTGGCGTTACATCGATATTGATAATATCGCCTTCTTTAAGAATTTGTTTAGCATTGGGGATGCCATGACATACTACTTCATTGACGCTAGTGCAGATAGATTTAGGAAATCCCTTATAGCCTAAAGGTGCGCTTTTAGCACCATGAGCTAAAGTCCAGCGTTCCGCTTCGTCGTTAAGTTCGAGAGTGCTAACTCCTGGTTTTACCATTGGTTCGAGATGGTTAAGGAGTTCCGCCGCTAAACGTCCGGCGTTACGCATTTTTTCCAATTCTCTACTTGATAAAAGCACTAAAGTGTCATTGCTCATAGTTATTTTCTTCCTTAATTAACGCTTAGCAAACCTTCAATCTAATAGGACTTATACATCGTTGTACAGCCGCCATCTTAGCGGTAAAGTCACCGCTAAGATAAGTAGTCGGACATAAATAAACGTAGTCAGTCATTGCGAGCGAAGCGAAGCATAAGCGCTACGCGCAGGCTTCGCCAACGCAAGGCCTTGAGATTGCTTCGGGCTTGCTTCGTACCCTCAGATTGCTTCGCTACGCTCGCAACTGCGCTGCGCTTGACGCGCTTCGCTTGGCTCGCAATGACATTGTTTATTTTTGTCCACCTACTTAGCGGCGTGGCGGCGTTACGCGATCGGTGCATAAGTTTTATCTAAAATAGATTTGAACCAATCTTCAAGGCGCGAACCTAAAGCTTCTAGAGAGTATTCTATCTCTGCTTGTTGTCGGCAAGCATGACGGTCAATTTCATCTAGACGGGCGATCGCATCTACTAATCCTTCTACACTGTCGGGTTCTACTAAAAACCCTGTCTGTCCATCGCAAACAATCTCCGCTGGCCCACCTCGGCGGTAGGAAATCACGGGTACTCCACAAGCTAAAGCTTCGATCGCTACATTCCCGAAAGCTTCAACCCAACGCGGTGTCATCAATAACGCTTTACAGTTACCGAGTTCTGCTTGTAGTTTAGCTGTTGTCAGAAATCCTAAATATTGTATCGGAGCTTGGGGGTAATCTGCACAAATTTTCTGCCAGTAGTTTTCATCTTGAATTTTTCCCATAATTTTAAGGGGAATGCCAGTAATTTGAGCGGCTGCAACTGCATCTTCTAAACCTTTTTCGGGAGAAATACGACCTAACCATGCTAATTGAGACTCTGGTTGAGGACAAAATTGGTATAAAGATAAGTCAAAGCCGCTACTTAAAATTCTGCACTCCTTGGCAAAGGAAAAAGTTGCTGCTTGCGCTTCTGTACAGACTCCTATTGTACCAGGAAATTGACTTGCTATTTGTTCTAGTATGCGGTCTATTGTGTCTGAAAGGGAACCCATACTGACCACATGAGCGATAGGGATGTTAAAAAATGGGGTTAAATAAAATGGTAGCCAATCGTAGGCAAAGTTAAGGATTAAATCATATTCATTTTGAACTTTTCTAGCATATTCCCACATATTGGCAATCACAGAATCTCCCGGCATAACAATCGGAGTATTGCGATCTTGAGTTTGGGCAGGAATTTGGAGCTCTCCGGCAATTTGGATGACGGGAATTGCTGTTAAAATCGAGCCACTGGGAGCTACAACGTCTATTTTCATGCCGCGACGTTTCAATTCAAAGGCCATATTAAATAAAGTTAGTTCGACTCCGCCGCCGAGTCCAGAACCGAGCGATCCAACTGATGTTGACATTAATAATAGTTTCATATAATTTGGTAATTGGTAATTGGTAATTGGTAATTGGTAATTGGTAATGGGGATACACAGATTTTACAGATTCCTCTGATTTCACAGACTAAACGATCGTGACTCTAACTAATCGGTGTAATCCGTGTAATCGGTAAAATCTGTGTTCATAATTGGTATTGAATAGAGTTAGCTTTAATCATAGAGGATTCCGGTCATAGAAAAAGTGGCACATTAAGCGTAGAATATTATAGATTCGTTTACGCGATCGCGCTCGAAGTCTATGGTACCTCGACTCACCGAAACTCAATTGGCACAGGCGATCGCTGAGATCGAAAAGTTATCGCAGCGGCGCGAGTCAGAATTATCTCCAGAGCAAGTAAGAGAAATTTTACAAGAGTTGAATCTTCCTGACGAGCTTCTAGAAGATGCGATCGCGCAGTTGCAGCGTCGCAAAGTGCTAGAACAACGCCAGCGAAGGAACCGCTGGATCGCGATCGCCACGACAGCAGTAATAATCGCAGCGATCGCTATAGGTGTTCTGTTTTGGCAAAATTGGCAGCAGCAAATCGCTCAAGTTGTTGCAGGACAAGACCGAATTGCTCTATCTAAAACCAGTGGTGACAACCTCTCTCAAGTCAGCCGTCAAACAAATTCCCGCGTTTACTACCAAGTTACATTAAAAAATGCTCCGATCGATCGTCAGTTATCTTTGCAATGCGACTGGATCGATCCCAGCGGTCAAACTGTACATCAAGGACGGTATCAAACTCGCACGATCGCTACACCGATTTGGAATACCTACTGCTTTTATAATCTCGACTCTGCTTTCCCCCAAGGAAATTGGGAAGTGCGGATGTCGCTGGATGGGCGCATTCTCAGCACTCAGCCGTTTACGGTGCAGTAGATGGGCGATCTCGGTAAACCTTCACAGTTTGTAGGCTATTGGGGGCGGGGCGATTCCCTGCGGGATAGCTTCGTTTCCCGTACTGAAATGCTGCGACGTTTAGTACCTGACTATGGCATCCGGGAGTCCCAACTGTCTGAGACAGACGTGCAATTAGAGTGGGCGATCGCATCTACTTTGGTGCTTAATGCTGACCAAGTGACGCTGAATGCTTGTGGGCGTAAGCAACCAACCGATTTGCCAGGAGATGCTTGGGTGGCGGTGGAAGTGAGACAGCTAACACTAGGGCGCGATCCGTTTGGGCGAGTACCGCTGTACTGGATGCAGTTAGGAGAAACAATTTGGTTTGCGACGCGCCTGCAACTGCTGTCACCGCTGATTCCCTCCCCTCAAGTTAGCGCGATCGCTCTACACAGCTATGCTTGTTTTTCCTACGTACCCACACCACTAACGCCGATCGAGTCAATTGCATCCGTAGCAGCGGGAACCGAGATGATTTGGCAAGTGGCAGATGGGAATGCGATGTCCTTGCCAACGGTGCGATCGCTGCACTCCGCTTGGCAGGAAGCGCCCCAACTACTGCGGCGTGAAGACGAGGCGATCGCGCAGTTACGAGTGCTGTTGCAGCAGGCGATCGCGCGACAGGTGGCAGATTTGCCGATTGATGAACCCGTTGGCGTTTTGCTGTCGGGTGGCATCGATTCTTCGCTGGTGACGGCGTTGCTGGTCGAGGCGGGTTTGCAGGTGCGGGCCTATAGTCTCGATTTTGGTGTTGAAGGCTATTCAGAACTGCCCTATGCTCAGCAGGTAGCGGACTTTTTACAGATTCCGCTGGTGCGAGTGGAAGTAACAGGCGATCGCCTGTTACAGGCACTAGGAGCCACCGCTAAAGCCCTCGATTTGCCCTATGGAGATGGCACAACTGGCCCGCTATTCTTACTCAAACAAGCAGCAGCACGGGATGTGCGGGTGGTATTCAACGGCGAGAATGGCGATCAGCTATTTGCTGGATGGACGAACAAACCCTTGATTGCCAACGGAGTTTACAATCAGGAGCATCCTACCGCAGGGGAAACCTTTGAGCAGCAATATTTGCGGACATTTCAGCGATTTTATGGATATGAATCGCATATCTTTTCACCCGCACTCTTAGCCCAAATTCAAGATCGCGATTTGAGCGTTTACTTAAAAGATGCGATCGCAACCGAAGCTTGTCCCTCTTTGCTGGCAAGGCTCAGGCGGGCTTCGCTGATGCTTAAAGGCGCACAAAATATTCAGCCCAGGGCAACCGCATTGGGGTTTGCTTGCGGGCTGTGGGTGCGATCGCCCTTTTGCGACCCCGACCTCACCGCATGGACGTTTCAACTGCCTGGAGAGCTGCTGCTGCACGGTGCGTGCGAAAAATACATTCTCAAAAAAGCGGCCGATCGCTGGTTGCCCCCGGAAATTGTCTGGCGTGAAAAGCGCGGGATGGGCGTGCCGTTAAAGGTTTGGTACTATCGCGAGTTTTGGGGTGCGATCGGTCGCTGGCTGAATCCGAATGTGTTGCGATCGGAAAATCGCTGGCAGCCTTATTTAGCCGACGCGATGTTATCTGGAGGACTTGGAATTGCTATGCGCGATCGCTATATTGGTAATAATCTTTGGCTGCTGCTGATGTGGCAGGCATGGCGAACCGAAGTTTTAGGGGAAATTCCCAGCAAGCGATCGCTGGATCATGTTTTTTGGCTGCCACCTGCGATCGGGCAACGGATTTGGAAGTATCGAAGGAGCCTAGAATGACTGAATCTGTGGTTGAGGAGCAAGCTAAAATACATTCGCCACCATTTTCGCAAGCATTGGTGCAGGAATTGCTATCAGCTTACGGTTCGCCGCTGTATGTGTATCAGGGCGATCGCTTGCGTCAGACGCTCGATCAGATCGCGCGATCGATTGACTATCCGCAGGTTCAGTTTCATTTTGCTAGCGTTACCAACGGCAATATTGCTCTTTTACAACTGATTCAGCAGGCTGACTGGGGGCTACACGCGAATACACCGGGCGATGTGTTTTTGGGACTGAAAGCGGGTTTTACGAGCGATCGCATCGTCTACACTGGCAGTAACCTCAGCCAAGTTGATATTCAGCAATTGCTCGACTGGAATATCAATCGATTCAACTTCGATAGCCTGTCGCAACTTCAGGATTTTTGCGATTGTTCCCGCAGTCAAGCGCGATCGCTTCATCCCGAAATCGGACTGCGCCTCAACTCACCGGAATTAACGGGAGACAGCCGTATTGGGGTACGTCCCGCAGAATTTGACAAGGCCAACGCGATCGCACAGCAGCACGGGTTTAAAATTACTGGACTGCACTTTTACCGGGGGACGGGGACTAACGCCACCAGTGCGTTTATAAAAGCGATCGATCGCGTCATCGCCATCGCCCAACAGCTTCCGGATTGGCGATCGCTCGATTTTGGCGGTGGATTTGGCTATCCCTATCGAGGCGGTGCGGCCTTTGACTGGAGGGAGTTTGGTGCAGCCATTACTCAAAAGCTGACTGCGCGATCGAACCCGATCGAGTTAGTAATCGAACCCGGACGAGCCGCGATCGCAGGCTGCGGCGTTTTGCTGGCGAAAGTTGTCTCGGTAAAATGGCAAGGCGATCGGCAAATTGTTGGCGTGGATACGACTGTAGCAAATTTATCTGTACCTGCGGTACATGGCGGCTATCGAGCGATCGCGACTTGGGAAAATGAATCTAGCTTGGGAAACGGTACGCGATCGCGATATCAAACGGATATTTGCGGTAACACGACTTACTCGCGGGATTATTTGGGACGAAATTGTTGGCTACCTTCACTTAAAATTGGAGATGCGATCGCGATTTTGGATAGCGGGGCTTACGGCTATGCGATGTCGTCGCATTTTCTGCATCGTCCTCGTCCTGCTGAGGTATTAATTGAAGCTAACGGCCATCGATTAATTCGGCAGCGAGAAGACTATTCTATCTTGTTATACGGGCAAATCTTCTAAATTAATCAGGAGAATGAAATGGGAATGAAATGCGTCCAGTGTGGAACCGACAACATTTTGCGCGATCGGACTAATAACTCAGGTCGCTGTAAACGGTGCAACCATCCGTTTGTATTTGAACCCACTACCGTCACTGATTACAAATTAAGATTCACCGATCCATTTTTTAAGAAGGCGCTCGACGATATTTCTAGCCAAAATATATTATTTTTCACGCCCAAACAGTTTTTGTATTTTATTGACAGACGGCTTAAACCTCGCGCCTCAACTCCCCGATGGTTGTGGATTTTTATCTACTTATTTTTTGGCTTGCTGGTATGGGGGAGGGGTAATATCATTAATGCTATTCTTACAATGAGTTTGTTAGGGCTATTTTCCTACGGAATCAGTATTTCACAAAAACGCCGTCTACACGGAATTCCTGAAGTATTTCTAGTCAATGCCGCACAAAGCGATCAGTGGCTGCGACGCTGGCAAAAGGTGAACGGAAGATTAGAAAAACTGCTGCGTGCTCCTCGTCAAAATGCTTTGCCTGCTAGCATCGATCGCGAAGTCAGCGCCTACAGTTTCGATCGCGCTATTGTTTGTGACAGTGACGAAATAGCTCAATTTCTAATTGCCAACAACATCCATTTTGAAAATAATTGCGCCATTCTTAGCATCAGCGGCTATCCCCGAAGCATCTTCAAGACGGTGATACAAATGCTACGTCGCAATCCCGATTTAAAAGTGTATGCGCTGCACAATGCTAGTCCTATTGGAGTAAGTTTAGTACATCAATTGCGAACTAATCCAGACTGGTTTGCGAATCAAGAGGTAACGATTTTTGATTTAGGTATCTCTCCCCGTCAAATCTTGGAAAATCGCAATCTGTTTGTGCAAAAATCGGTGGCAATGGCAGAAACAGCCCGTCAATTACCTGACACCGTGAGGCAAAGTTTAACAGCTAAAGAATTAGCGTGGCTGGATGCAGGTAATTTTGTTGAATTGGAATCTTTTACGCCGCAGCGGTTGTTGCGCGTCGTCAACTATGGACTTGCTCAAAGCGGCGATCCGCAGAGCAATAACGGCTTAATATTAGTGGATAATAATGTCGAATATGGTGGCGGCTATGTGTTTATGTCCGATAGTTTTGGTTAGGGCGTTTTTTCAAATTTTGGAATCAAATTTAGAATTAATTAAGAGGAGTAGCAGCCATGAAATGTGCCCAGTGTCGAACCTACAATAGTTTAAGAGATCGCACTAATAACTCAGGTCATTGTAAGAATTGCAATCATCCATTTGTGTTTGAACCCACTACCGTCACCGATAAAAAATTTGCATTTACAGATCCATTTTTTAAGAAGGCACTCGACGATATCTCTAGCCAAAATATATTGTTTTTCACGCCCAAACAGTTTTTGTATTTTATTGATAAACGGCTTAAATATCCATCCGCATTGTATCAATGGGAGTGGATTTATAGCTATTTCATTTTCAGCTTTGTTTTTGCCATCTTTATCCTTATCCCTCTTTTACAACTTATTCATAATGTTATTACAAATTATGCAATGGTATTTTTAACTCTGTTTAATATTTACAATTTCTTTTGGATTGTAGAACTATCGAAAAGTAACAAATCTACCCAGCAAAATATTAGTTATCGCAAAATTAACGCTACAAAATTACAAGTCTTAGCCGTAATTATTTTAGCGATAGGCATTCCCGTTAGCGCGATCGCTGATTCTTTTGTAGGAGGTATAACAGTGGTTTTGCTAGGGCTATCTTCCTTGTGCCTCGGCATCTCACAAAAACGCCGTCAACAGGGAATTAGTGAAGTATTTCTTGTCAATGCAGCTCAGAGTGATGAATGGCTAAGACGCTGGCAAACGGTGAACGGAACATTAGAAAAACTGCTGCCTGTTCCTCGTCAAAATGCTTTACCCGTAAGTATCGATCCCGAAGTTAGCACCTACAGTTTCGATCGCGCTATTGTTTGTGACAGTGATGAAATCGCTCAATTCCTAATTGCTAACAACGTCCATTTTGAAAATAATTGTGCTATTCTTAGCATCAGCGGCTATCCCCAAAGTATCTTCGACACCGTGCTGGAAATGCTGCGGCGCAATGCCGATTTAAAAGTGTATGCACTGCACGATGCTAGCCCTTATGGAGTAAATTTAGTACATCAATTGCGAACTAATCCAGACTGGTTTGCGAATCAATCAGTAACGATTTTTGATTTAGGTATCTCTCCCCGTCAAATCTTAGAAACTAGCAATCTATTTGTGCAAAAATCGGTGGCAATGGCAGAAACAGCCCGTCAATTACCTGACACCGTGAGGCAAAGTTTAACAGCTAAAGAACTAGCGTGGCTAGATGCAGGTAATTTTGTTGAAGTGGAATCGTTTACGCCGCAGCGGTTGTTGCGCGTAGTCAACTATGGACTTGCTCAAAGCGGCGATCCGCAGAGCAATAACGGTTTAATATTAGTGGATAATTCTGTCGGATATGGCGGGGGTTATGTGTTTATGTCCGATAGTTTTGGTTAACGACGATTCACTTGTAACCAAATTTCCAGCGTCACCAGCAGCCACAGTTTCAGCCCATAGCGGGGAAAAACTTCGCCGCGATAGTTTAGCCACTCCCGAATCAGGGCTTGATTGAGATAGGGCGCGATCGCAGCCCGTCGATTCAGCAGCAGCGATCGCGCCTGTCGCTGCCAGTCCCTCAAAAACCACTGCTGCATTGACATTACCATGCCGCTTTTCGGACGATTGACGATCGCATCGGGTAGCAAATCGGCGACAGCAGCTTTGAGAACAGCTTTTTCTTGTGCGCCGGAAAGCTTGTATTCTGGGGGAATTTGTAAACTCAGCGCCACCATGCGCGGATCGAACAGGGGCGATCGCGCTTCCAATCCGGCAACAGTGGTTAAATTATTCACTTTGGTTAAAATGTAGTCGGCTCCCTTAAACTCAATATTTAGCCGCATCAGTCGATTCAAAAAGGTGGTTTCTGTCCGTTGCAATTCCTCAGCAAAGACGGAAGGCGCATCCTTTACCAGATTCCAGACTTCTGGCTTCAGCAAACGCGGCAGATCGACATAACATTTCTGAAAAGAAGTCAAGTAAGCTGCGATCGCGTCGCCTTCACCGTGAATCGAACCGTACAAACTATTTAGCAACATCGGCTTATTTTTCGGCCCACCAAAGCACGGATCGCCGCCTTCGCCATTAAGCACCACATCCACAAATTCCTTTGCCGATCGCGCTAGCAGCAAATTTGGCACAGTCAAGCCTTCCCCTACTGGATCGTCCATCGCCTCCAGCGTTTCCGGTAGCAACTGCCAAATGTGCTGCGGCGAAACTTCTAAAATATGGTGTTCAGTGCCACAATGTGCGGCTACGATGTTGGCAAATTCAATCTCACTCGGATACTCCGCGCCAAAGTGAATCGAAAAAGTATGAACCGGACGATCGTGCAGTCGCGCTGCGATCGCGGTCACGCAGCTTGAGTCAATACCGCCTGAAAGGTATGCTCCCACTGGTTTGTCAGCCGGAAGCGCCTGCTGTACCAGTTGTTCCAACAGCGATCGCACCTGCCCAGCGTGCCATTCCAGCGGGCGATCGGCGTTAGTAATTTGCTCCTGCGGCTGCCAGTAGCGCTGTGGCTGGGCCACCGGTAAGCACAGGTAGCTACCGGGCCGTAACTCTCGCACTCCCTGCCATAGCGTTTGCGTTCCGGGTACAAACGCACAGCACAAATAATCTCGCAAAGCGATCGGGTCGAGTTCTTGAGGATGATAGGGATTGAGCGATCGCAGTCGAGGCGCAACCCAGCTAGTCGTTCCCGCCGTCGTGTAGTAGAGGGTTTTGGCCCCGACGCGATCGCGCCCCAGACACAAGGTTTGTTGCTCTCGATCCCAGATAGCAATGGCAAACTGCCCTTCAAGCAAGCTCAGTGTTTCAGTACCCCACTGTTCCCATAGCTGTCCGACGATCGCCAGATCGCTCAATCCATCTGCGTTAGTCAGTTGTTTGAGTAGAACGGAGCGATCGAAGCAGCAGTCACCCACCAGCACAAATCGCTGACTAGGGCTGAAGGTTGGCTGGACTGCGATCGCAGCAAAACCGGAAGTTGCCCAGGTAGCAGGCTGCGATCGCGCTGCTGGCCCCCAAGCAATGACCCAATTTGGATTGATAAACTTTTGAGTTTGCATCTATTTTATAGAGGAGTTACGCACGATTACGTAACGCCGCCATCCTGGCGGTTCTTTGACCGCCAGGAT
>NZ_JAQMUA010000014.1:0-14148 GCF_028330895.1 Kamptonema animale CS-326
CCCCCCCCCCCCCCCGAGCCCAATACTCAAAATAGCTGAAATACTTTTGTGACAATTCATCTGGGAGCCAAAATGTTAATATAGCAACCTTTTAACAGACGGAAAACCTTTCTACTTTGTGTCATATTTTTACGCAAATTTTATGCCGAATGATAAAATTAACAATAACAGCCTACTTACTGCTCTTAAATTATATCAAATTGATTAATTAAGCACAATTATTTTAGAGGTGGGTTCGTCAATATCTCAACTCTAATCCAGAGAGCTGGTAAACCCACCCCATTTTTAACTTTGACCGCCATAGCGTTGCAACTCCTCTGTCAAATTCAGAGGAGCAACAATTGCTTTACTTTCAAACTCACCCCATAATTCACGAGGTACTATCCAAGTAATTTCAAACTGATTACCATCAGGATCTTCACCATATACAGACTTACTAGCACCATGATCGCTTGCACCCCGATAAGAGCCTTTCTCCTTGAGAAATTGAACAGCATTAGCCAACTCCTCAATTGTTTTAACTTCCCAAGCTAAATGATAAAGTCCCACACTTCCAGGGGGTGGCGACGGCGCATTTGTTCCCAAAGCTGCTAAACCCAGATCGTGATGGTTCTGAGAACCTACGGCCCGCAAAAATGCCATCTTCCCGTGCATCTGCGCTACTTCGACAAAACCAAAAACAGATTTATAGAACTCAACTGAGCGTTTTAACTCCCGTACATAAAGCACAACATGGTTCAAATTGGTGACAGGAATCATAGTATTTTTAGATTGTTACCCCCCTTAAAAAGGGGGGATAAACGTAAGAGATTTGAGATTTAAGATTTAGCATTTTAAGCCAAATCAAACAAGAGAAATTCAGCCTTATCTGCCGCTTCGATCTCGATATCAGATTCATCGCTAATGGCAGCGCCATCGCCATGTTTTAACGGCAAACCATTCAAAACAATTCCACCGCGAGCCACCTGTACCCACGCATGACGCTTAGGCTGCAAGGAATAAGAGACGCGATCGTTTTTTTCCAGAACAGCCGCATATAAATCCACATCCTGATGTACCTTAACAGCACCATCCCGTCCATCCCTAGCAGCAACTAACCGCAACTTTCCGGGGTGTTGTGCCACATCAAAATCACGCTGTTCGTAACTTGGTTTTAATCCCTTTGTATCGGGAAGCAGCCAAATTTGCAGTAAGTGAACTGGGTCTGTTTTGGATTGATTAAACTCGCTGTGCTGGATACCTGTACCTGCACTCATTCGCTGTACTTCGCCAGGTTTAATCACTTCGCCATTGCCGATACTATCTTTGTGTTCTAGCGCTCCTTCCAAGACATAAGTAATGATTTCCATGTCTTGATGACCGTGCGTACCGAAACCACGACCGGGGTTAACAATATCCTCATTAATTACTCGCAATGCCCGAAAACCCATTTGATTGGGATCGTAATAATTGGCAAACGAAAATGAGTGGTAACTATCCAGCCAACCGTGATTAGCATGACCTCTATCTTCACTTTTTCGGATGACGATCATTTTTTAATTCCTCATTTTTCAAGTTTGAAGGGAAAGTGTCAACTTAGGTGAACTTGGGGGTTGAAAACGCAACTACAAAAACAAAAACTGCCTACACGAGTTTAAAAATTTGTAGTTCTCGATTAGTCCGCGTAGGCGGACTTTGCTTGTGTAACCGCAAATTCTATTCGCCTGCTAAATTCTTGCGATTCCTCTGATTAATTCTTGCAGCAATATCCACTCAACGGTTAACTATGCCTTAAAGTTTGGCATGAGCCCCATCGCAAAACGGGGAGTTAGCAGTATGTTTGCAGTTACAAATTGCTACCGTTTTTGTCTCAGTAATTTCAAAAGCTAGCGGCGCAAATTCTGTACCTTTGTGACCACCATCACAATAAGGCTGGTTTTGAGATTGACCGCATTTGCACCAATAGTAAGTACCAGGCTCTAGTGCAAGAACAACAGGCTTTTTATCAAAAATAACAGGCGTGCTCATCGGATTCTCCTCTCAGGAATGGCAACAGATTTGTTATTTCTGTGCTTTTTGCATATTTATACTTTAAACTAAGTAAAGCCATAATGGGAAGTATGCACTTTAAAGTAAGGTAGTACCCAAAAAGATACTATGCAAACCAACACAGATACCGAGAGAGCCAGTTGTATTGTAGAAAGAACGTTAGACGTGATTGGCGGGCGCTGGAAGGTCTTAATCCTGCGCGAGTTATTTCAAGGGGTGAAGCGTTTTAATGAGCTACAACGCGCTTTAAAAGGAATCACTCAAAAAATGTTGACACAACAACTGCGGGAGATGGAATCGCATGGTATTGTCCATCGCGAAATATACTTGCAGGTTCCTCCAAAAGTCGAATATTCGTTAACACCTTTGGGAGAAAGTCTCAAACCAATCATCGATGCCATGCACGAATGGGGTGTTAAGTATCTCAATCAAAACAATTAATTTTGAAAAAAATAGTCATTGCGAGCGTAGCGAAGCAATCCTAAAGCCTTGCGATTGCTTCGCTACGCTCGCAATGACAAGTTATCCCTAAGTAAGCTCTAACACCTAAGCAAGTCCTAACAAATAACAACTAACAAATTACAAATTACAAATTACAAATTACAAATTACAAATTACAAATTACAAATTACAAATTACAAATTACAACCAATTACCAACTAAAACAAAAGCTGCCCAGAAATAAGGATGAGAAAATCTTTTATCCTGGAAAATCGCCTGCTGAGCACGGCGGAGAGCTTCAGCTTTTGTCACTTCTTTTTTGGCTAATTCTTCATAGAATTTAGTCATCAGTAAAGCCGTCGCTTCATCGCTCACATACCACAAAGATGCCATCGTACTCCGTGCGCCCGCCCGCACAGCAACCCCCGCTAATCCCAAAGCCGCCCGCTTATCTCCAACAGCAGTTCTGCAAGCACTGAGCACCAGCAATTCAATAGGGCGGGCCGTCCTTGTATTTCCCCTTAGCAAACTATCTAATTCCTTAGCGTTAATTCGCTCGTCCCAAGCAAGAATAAATGTATTTTCAGCTTTAGAACTGAATTCGCCGTGAGTTGCTAAGTGAACTACTGGGAAAGGAAACGAATTAATTTTTGCTTTTAAGTTGGCTTCGGTGAAAGATTCATTTAGCAGAATTGTACTGGGAACTTCTGCCGCGATCCGCTGCAATTCAGTCTCAACACCAGGAAGTGCATCAAACCCTTGGCGAGATTCACTTAAGCCACCAGTGAGAATTTTGAGGCTATTTCTTGCTAAAGGTTTAGCATCTACCAGTTGTAAACCGGGAGCTATTGCAATGCTATATTTTTGAGCTAAATATTGCTTGCCATCGTAAAGAGCCGCCATCGGAATACTCCGCAGAGAACCATCTAAGACAAATACTAAAGTTTGCACCCCACTCGCTGCTAACTCAGTTTCGATGGGACGGATTAACCAGTCATAAGCTTGTTGCGACGGTTCCAATAAGATTTTTAAGACCCCCCGGATTAAGCTTCTTGTTAGTCCTTCCCGCAGTTTCCTCAGTATTTCTTCTACTCGCTCTTCAGATACAAAGGTAGTGTAGTGACGTAGAGGTTTGTTTGGAAGTTTGACAATTACTTCTAGGCGATCCCGCAAAATAATCGGATAAAAAACTGCTGCCTTTGGATCGATTTGGTCAATTTGAACTGGTCTGATATCTAAACAGGCATCTCGAAAGAAGTTGTCAAGTTCAGCTACTTGTAATGCTTCTATTATTTGCCTCGCTTGAATTAATGCTAATTGATCTACAACTCCATGACTTTGTGAAGAATTAAGAGGCGGTTGCAACAGCAAACCTACTAGCTCTCGATAGACTGGCTCTACACTTTCTGTAAATGAAAACTGTACATCTGAGCTAATACTAACTAAATCGCTACGAAGAGACTGAAGGGTTTTTACTGCGGAGAAATAAGCAGTAATTGCGCCTTCTCGTTCTCCTTGAACTTTCATGATTCTTCCTAATTGCCACTGCCACTGGTAGGCAATATCAGCAGCATTCACCGCTTGTGCTAAAAGTAGTGCTTTCTCAGTTAATTTTCTCGCGTCAGCCCATTGTTGATTATGTTCGTAAAGCTTGCCCAAATTTCCCAGAGCATTAGCTTCTGCTCTTCGATCTTTTAAGCTTTGAGCTAGTTTTACTGCCATTGCTAATAATTGAGCAGGCTCTTGATAATTGGTGATTTGCTGCTGTTCTTCGTCTCGTTGTCCAATCTTAATTAAGCTGTGAGCTAAATTAATCCTAGCATAAACTGCTGTCCTGCTAGCAGGCAATTTGGCAAGTACAAACTCGATTTTAGGTGATAAAATTTTAGCTTCTGACCATTGCTTTTGCTCTAATAAAAGGCTCAGTTGGTTTAGTTGCGCTTCAATTGTCTGTAAAGGTGTAGGAGATGCTTTCACCGCCCGCTGATAAAAATCTAAAGCTGCTTCCGGTTTTTGCTGTACTCTAAATGTATTACCCAAGCTAATCATAGCGGCTGTCAAGGCTTCGGGAGATTCTAATTTTTCAGCTATTGCTAAACTTTGCTGTAAAACTTCCTGAGATTGATTCAAATCTCCCACTATCCGCAACGCATCGCCTAAGCTCTGAAATCCTCTTGCTTTCAGTAGCGTATCCGGTTGATTTTTCAGTGTTTCTTTCACAGTCTTTAGCATTTTGAGAGCTTGACTATATAGTCCTAATACCTGTAGTGATTGAGCTTGGTTAATCTGGTTCCTAGTAACGCCTGTAGCATCGCCGATTTGTTTGTATTTTTCTGCGGCTTTTTTCCATGTTTCTAGGGCTTGTTCGGAATTACCAGCAGATAATTCTAATTGTCCTTTTACTTCGAGTATTTGAGCAAAAAGTTTTGTCCGCTCAGCGGTATTTTCTATTTGATTTAGTTGGTTGAAACTGTCTGTAATTGCAGCCGTTGCTTTAGTTCTTTCTCCAGCCTGATGATAAACGAGTGCCAGATTTCTCAAAGCCCTTACCTGACCTAATTGATTGCCTTGGGCAGTATAATCGGTAACTAAGCGCTGTAATACGGCGATCGCATCTGCAAACTGTCCCGTTTCATAAAGTTGCTGTGCCTGTTTTTCTAAGGCGGCCACTGTATTTAAAGCTGGCGTTTGCCTTACCTCTGCTTTAGCAAATGTTTCAGGAGTAATTGCCAAGGCTTTTGGGGTTTGGAAACCGCAAGCTAAAGACAAAAGGCAAATAGTAAAAACAGGGTTTTTTTTCATCTATAATAATTATTAATTGTTAATTATTTATTTCAGAAACAGGTGGATAACAACCACAATTTGTCAATCCAGGACTGTATTCGGAGTTCAGATCGTTAGCAGTAACGATGAGGTTGCCATCAGATCCCAAAGTCCAGCCAGTTGCTTCCAGGAGGCGATCGCTAACTATTCACTGTTGATTGCGATCGCACTATTTTCTATTAATTTATTAGCACGATCGGAACTTACTCAAAACTGTATTCTCCCAAAGCATAGAACAACCGCTCTAGTTATTGAGCAAAGTTTTTGACAGTTTCTATGAAAGCAATAATATCTTTTTCCTGCGTATTGAAAGCGGTGACAAGTCGGACAATACTTGCAGATTCACGATTCCAACGATAAAACTCGAATCCTTCGGATAAAAGCGCTTTAATTACTGGTTCTGGAAGTTCAATAAAGATTTCATTTGCCTCTACTGGATAGCAAAGCTTCACCCCAGGAAGCCCCGCTATTCCTTTTACTAATTTGGCTGCCATTTCGTTAGCTTTAGCTGCATTTCTTAACCACAAATTATCTTTAATATATGCTTCTAGCTGTACTGATAGAAACCGCATTTTTGAAAAAAGATGACCGCTGCGCTTGCGGCGATATTGGAAATCTCGCACCCATTTATGATTGAAAAATACTACTGCTTCTGCTGCCATTGCGCCATTTTTAGTAGCTCCAAATGAAAGCACATCAACGCCAGCCCGCCAAGTGATATCGGCAGGAGAACAACCGAGACTGGCGACAGCATTTGCAAACCGCGCTCCATCCATGTGCAATTGTAAATTGTAAGCGTGAGTTACTTCGGCAATTTGGGAAATTTCATCAGGATTGTAAATAGTTCCGGCTTCTGTTGTCTGAGTAATACTGACAGCAGCAGGTTGTACATGATGAACAAATCCTGCACCTGCCCGATCGAGTATTGCGGCTAAGTTAGCAGCATCAATTTTGGCATTATTTCCTGTTAGTGTTACTAGCTTTGCGCCACCAGTATAAAATTCTGGTGCGCCGCATTCATCGACGTTGATGTGAGAGTCTACATGGCAATAAATTGCTCCATAAGGAGGAGAAATAACAGAGAGAGCGAGAGCATTGGCGGCGGAACCTGTCGCTACTGGAAAAACTGTGACGGGTGTCTCAAATAGTTCAGAAAATTTGCCTTGCAAATTCTGCGTGCATTCGTCATTTCCGTAGGGCATAGTAGCCCCGTCATTGGCGGCTGCGATCGCTGCCATTATTTCTGGAGAAACTCCCGTTACATTATCGCTGCAAAAATTCATTTTGATAATTGGTAATTGTAATTGATAATTGGTAATTCCTCTCCATTACCACTTCAACTCTAACACTATGTTGAGTTTACTTCTCCTTAACTGCATACCTTTATACATTTAATCAGAGCGTAATTTATCTTAAAAAAGTAAAACACAAGCTCGAATTTTTCAACGGTTGAGTGAGTGGGCTCTGTGGAAATACGAGTGAAAATACTATTAAAGCTGAATTTGCCAAGGCTGTCTCCGTTTTTATACGTAAGTACATTTACATAAATGCGACATTGACGATCGCCTGCCTTTGTTCCCAGAGGCATTTTTTTTGTCAAGAATAAGTGTCGCAGCTAACTTTAATACTTTACTTGCAAAGCTTATCTTTAAAATAGAGGCTGTACTCATAGTAAGAGTGCATCGCAAATTAACCATGTTACACCCCAACCCATCCTTTTGTCGCACCCTTGCTCCCACAGAAATATCTGGCATCGCTGCCACCTTGCAGCATAAGGTAGAGCAATTGACTGGCGAATTAAACAGTGCCCGCCAGCAACTAGAGCGCGAGAGAGAGCAACTAAAAAAGACCAATGATGCTCTCCAAGAAAGCCAAGTACACCTGCACGCAGTCATTTCCAAAGCGCCAATTGTCCTCTGGGCATTAGATGGCGACGGCATATTCACACTTTTTGATGGCAAAGGGCTAGAAAATTCAGACCTTCAGCCTGGTCAACTCGTTGGTCAGTCAATTTTTGATTTATATTGCAACCACCCAAATATTTTGGAAAGCATCGCCTTTGTACGTGCAGGCAACGAGCACAGTTGGATTGCAGAAATGGGGGATTTAGTATACGAAAGTCAAGCAACTCCGATGCGAGATCGAGATGGTCAAGTTTCGGGAATAATCGGTGTTTCTACTGATATTACGCTGCGTCATAAATCTGAAGCAGCACTGCAAGAAGCAAAGATAGAGCTAGAGTTTAGAGTCGATGAGCGGACAGCAGCTTTAAAGGAGTCTAACGATCAGTTAGTAGTAGAAATTGTGGAACACCTGCAAGCAGAGAAAGCGCTGCGATATCGAGTTGAATTTGAGCAATTGATCGCGACTCTTTCTACTCACTTTATCAACTTAAGACCAGAAGAAATTGACAGCGGTATTAACCGAGCCCTGGAAACAATCGCAACTTTTAGCGGTGTCGATCGCAGTTACGTCTTTTTGCTCGATGACAACGGCACTAAGCTCAAAAATACTCACGAATGGTGCGCTCCTAACATTGCCCCGCAAATTCGCCAACGTCAAGGCATAGCAGTGGAAGCTCTGCACTGGTGGCAAGAGCAAATCCGCCAGCGCGAAACTATTAATATTCCCAGTGTCGCCAAATTGCCGCGATCGCAGCGGACTACCAAAGCCATTTTGCGATCGCAGTCCATCCAATCTGCGATCGTGATGCCAATGACTCATCGCGGCTCCCTGGTGGGATTCTTAGGCTTAGATGCCGTGCAATTAGAAAAAGCTTGGTCAGAAGATGTCATTACCTTACTGCGAATTGTCGGCGAAATGTTCGTCAACGCCCTAGAGCGCAAGCGAGTAGAAGCACAAAAGACCCAATTAATTGCCTCTATCCAAGAGTCAGAACGCAAATTTCGCAGCTTATACGAAGCCACCAACGACGCAGTAATGCTCCTTGACGAACAAGGTTTCTTTGACTGCAACCGCGCCACCCTAAAAATATTTGGCTGTACTATCAAAGAGGACTTGTGTGGGAAGCAACCTAGAGACTTTTCGACCCGATTTCAGCCAGGAGGAGAAGATTCAGAAAGTTTAGTAAAACAACACATTGCTGTAGCTATGGAGACAGGTAGCAACCGATTTGATTGGCTACACCAACGCATTGATGGTTCAGAATTTCCCGGAGAAGTCTTGCTCTCTGCAATGGAAATCGACGGCAAAAAAGTGCTACAAGCAGTAGTGCGCGACATTACCGAGCGAAAGCGAAGTGAAGAGGGAATTAAGGCATCCTTAGCAGAGAAAGAAGTCCTGCTTAAAGAAATTCACCATCGCGTTAAAAACAATCTCCAGGTTATTTCTAGTCTGCTCAGACTTCAATCCCGATACATTCAGGATAGACGTACAATTGAAATGTTAAAAGAAAGCCAAAATCGCGTTCGGTCAATGGCTCTCGTTCACGAGCAATTATATCAATCCCAAGACTTATCAAAGATTAACTTTGCTGAATACATCCATAACCTAGCAAATAATTTATTTCAGGCTTATGAAGTAAATGAAAGGGGAGTTAAGTTAAGGATGAATATCGATACAGTTTATCTCAATATTGACACAGCAGTTCACTGTGGATTAATTATCAACGAATTGGTTTCAAATTCTCTTAAATATGGATTTGTCGATCGGCAAAAAGGAGAAGTTTATATAGAATGCTTAGTCACAAATCAGCAATTTATGCTGACCGTTCGGGATAACGGCATTGGATTTCCTGCCAACTTAGATTTCAGAAATTCCGGCTCATTAGGACTGAGATTAGTTTGTTCTTTAGTTAATCAGCTCAGAGGGACTATTGAACTAAATAGCAGTAAAGGAACTGCGATCGCAATTACATTTACAATGCAAAACTTACAGCAGGGGAGTGAAACTAATGTCAAGAGCTAAGATCCTCATCGTTGAAGATGAAAGCATCATCGCCGAGGACATTGCAGATAGTTTGAAAGTTCTAGGGTATAGCATTAGCGCTATAGTATTTTCTGGAGAAGAAGCCATTCAAGCAGCAGATGATATGCACCCTGATTTGGTGTTAATGGATATTCATCTGCAAGGAAAAATGGATGGCATAACAGCCGCCGAAGAAATCAGATCGCGCTTCCAAATACCAGTTGTTTATTTAACAGCTTATGCCGATGATAACACTTTACAACGGGTCAATGCGACAAAACCCTTCGGCTATGTTGTCAAACCATTTGAAGAAAAAAACTTACATTCAGCTATCCAAATTGCTCTGCATCGGCATCAGTATGACTATTTAACAAATTTGCCGAATCGCTCGTTGTTGCGAGAGCGGCTTAATCAAATATTAGAAAAACAAAAAGCTTTTCAGACTCTAATTCCGATTGTATCTCTCAGCGTGGATCGGATCAACAAAATCAACGGTACATTAGGGCATTCTATCGGTGATTCCGTACTCCGCATCATTAGTCAAAGGCTCACTAACTGCAATCCCAACTTTAATATGGTTGCCCGTTTAGAAGCTGCTGAATTTGCGATTATCATGCCGCTAATTGAGGAAAAAGAAGATACTGGCAATGTCGCTCAAACCATTTTAGATATAATATCCGATCCGATTGTTGTTGATGGCTATGAAGTTTATGTCACTGCCAGTATCGGCATCGCTTTCTATCCGGGTGACGGCACTAAGGGAGACGAATTGTTGAAGAATGCTTATGCAGCCATGTATTATGCTCAGCAGCAGGGCGGAAATAGTTATCAGTTTTATACTTCAAAATCATCGATAGTATCTATCAACCAAATCATTCAGGAAACCAGCTTGCGGAATGCTATTAAATGCTCAGAGTTTGAGGTTTACTATCAGCCTCAAGTTGAACTTAAGACAGGTAAAATTGTTGGTGCTGAAGCCCTATTACGCTGGAATCATCCAGAACGAGGTTTAGTTTACCCCGATGAATTTATTGCCCTTGCTGAAGAAATGGGTTTGATTATTCCACTGGGTGAATGGGTGCTGCAAACTGCTTGCAAGCAAACTAAACTTTGGCAAGAATCAGGTTTTTCCCCCTTGCGGATAGCAGTCAACTTGTCAGGTCGTCAGTTCAATCAGAAAAATATTGCTGAAAGAGTAAAGCAGATATTAAAAGAAACAGGACTAGATCCTAAGTATTTAGAACTGGAAGTAACAGAAAGTCTAGTAATTCAAAATGAATCGGCGGCTACTAAGGCTATGACTGAATGGCGTACCCTTGGAATTAAAATAGCGGTTGATGATTTTGGCACGGGATATTCCTCTTTAAGCTATCCTAAACGCTTTCCATTTGATATTATTAAAATTGACCGCAGTTTTATCTGCAATATCACAAACGATCCCAAGAATGCCGCAATTACTAAAGCGATTATTCAAATGGCACACAGTTTGAATATGAAAGTGATTGCTGAGGGTGTGGAAACCCAAGCAGAACTAGATTTCCTTTATCAATACGAATGTGATGAGATGCAAGGTTATTTTTTTAGTAAAGCCCTTACCAATAAAGAATTTGAAGAGTTGTTAAAAAAAGGGCAATGTTTGCCTAGTGTAGAAGATAACTAAATCCTGCCGGCCTCTACTTAATTAGAGTTTCCATACCCTTTTCATTAATTTTTAATTGCCATAGGGCGAGATATAGCAATCCTCAAGGCGAAACAAAGCTTATCAATTCCTAAAACCATTGATTTTTCCTGTATTTTCCTTCTTCCATCTTCATGCTGCTCTAATTCGTTAGAATAGAACTATTGTCTCGCGCTATTGGTGTCTATTTCTGTGTTAGCAAATCAAATTCCTACTTTCGTCCTAGTTGACGGCCACTCCCTTGCTTTTCGCTCCTACTACGCTTTTGCCAAAAGTCGAGATGGGGGGTTGCGAACTTCCACAGGTATTCCCACGAGTGCATCTTTTGGTTTCCTCAAGTCGCTCTTAGAGGTGATGGCGGCAGAGGAACCGCAGTATATGGCTATCGCTTTTGACCTCGGTTTGCCTACCTTTCGCCACGAAGCTGACGATACCTACAAAGCAGACAGAACCGAAACTCCCGAAGATTTTATTATTGACCTCAAAAATCTTCAAGAACTATTAAGTTACTTCCATTTGTCAATAGTAACTGCTCCTGGTTATGAAGCCGATGATGTCTTGGGAACCTTAGCACAAAGAGCGAGTTTAGCAGGTTTCCGCGTTAAAATTCTTACAGGCGACCAGGATCTATTTCAGCTTGTTAATACAGACGCAAATATCAGCGTTTTACGTCTGGGTAGAGACTCTTTCGGGCGCGGCGGTACAGGGAGAGGTCAAGAATACGGCCCAGAACAAGTAATTGAAAAACTGGGAATTAAACCCGATCAAGTAGTTGATTATAAAGCTCTCTGCGGCGATGCTTCTGATAACATCCCTGGAGTGAGAGGGATTGGCGAAAAAACCGCTGTGCAGTTGCTGACAACTTATAACTCTCTCGATCTGATTTATGCTTCTTTAGATCAGGTTAAAGGAGCTGTGAGGAAAAAGCTGGAAGACGGAAAAACCGAGGCATATCATTCCCAGCATCTTGCTAGAATTATATGTGATGTACCCTTGGAAATTGAGTTAGAAGAATGCAAGCTTGCTGGTTTTGACGAGGTAGCTTTAATACCAGTTTTGGAAAAATTAGAGTTTAAGACATTTTTAAATAAAGTCAAGCAACTTCAGAAGCGATTTGGCGGTGTAGAACAAAGTGGAGAGGAGGTTTCCAGTCAGAAAATAGAACAGGGAGACCAGGACAATCGCACCACAATCAAGGCTGAAATTAGCGAAGAGAGAGTTAGTAAAGAAAATAGCGATCGCTCTTTATCAAACAATGAAGATGATGCAAGCTGGTTTTGGAACTTAGAGGATACCAGAGAGGCTCAACAGCAGGCAATTTTGCCCATTAAACCGAGGATTATTCATACTCCTGAACAGCTAACAGAATTAGTACAACTGTTACGAACTTTCACCGATTCAGCCACACCTGTTGCGTGGGATACTGAAACTACAGCCTTAGAACCGCAAGACGCTGAATTAGTAGGAATTGGCTGTTGTTGGGGAACTGGTGAAGCAGATTTAGCTTACATTCCTACAGGACATAAAGCTGGTCAAAATTTAGATAAAGCCATAGTTTTAGAAGCATTGCGTCCAATTTTAGAAGATGATAATTATCCTAAAGCCTTGCAGAATGCTAAATTTGACCGCTTAATTCTGCGTTGTCAGGGAATCAAATTAGCTGGCGTAGTATTTGACACGATGTTAGCTAGTTATGTCATCGATCCCGAAGGCAGTCATAACCTTACTGCTTTGTGCAAGGAATACTTAAAAGACCAAAAGTTAGTTGCCCAAAGTTATAAAGATTTAGTCTCTAAAGAGCAAACAATTGCAGATTTAGCCATCCCGATTGTTGCTAACTACTGCGGTATGGATGTCTATACAACGTTCCAGCTAGTAAGTAAACTTCGCGAAAAACTAGAAGAACTTGATGCAGAAAAGCCGCTTAAAGCGTCTTTAAAACAGTTGTTAATAAAAGTAGAACAGCCTCTAGAACCTGTTTTAGCTCAGATGGAATATAATGGTATTCGCATTAACACAGCGTATCTCAAAGAACTATCACAGGAGCTAGAAAATAAATTACAATTAATTGAGCAGACAGCCTATGAAGTCGCAGGTGAAGAATTTAGTTTAAGTTCGCCAAAACAGTTAAGCAAACTGTTGTTTGAAACTCTAAAACTAGATATCAAAAAATCCCGAAGAATTCAAAGCGGCTATTCTACTGATGCTGCTGTTTTGGAAAAGTTACAAGACGATCACGAGGTAGTCAAAACTATTTTGGAACATCGTACTTTATCAAAATTGAAGTCAACTTATGTGGATGCACTCCCGCAGTTAGTGCGTCCTGATACTGGACGGGTGCATACAGATTTTAATCAGGCCGCTACGGGGACGGGGAGGCTATCTTCTTCTAATCCAAATTTGCAGAATATTCCCATCCGCACTGAATTTTCTCGACAAATTCGCAAGGCATTTTTGCCTAAAGAAGGCTGGTTGATGGTGTCTGCTGACTATTCTCAAATTGAGTTAAGAATTTTGGCTCATTTGACTCAAGAACCTGTGTTAGTTGAAGCTTACAAAACGAATCAGGACGTGCATACTGTGACTGCTAAACTCTTATTTGAAAAGGAAACAGTAACGCCGGACGAGCGCAGGTTGGGCAAAACGATTAATTTTGGCGTAATTTATGGAATGGGGGCGCAGAGATTTGCACGGTCTGTTGAAGGAGTGAGTCCGACACAAGCTAAGCTGTTTATTGAGAGGTTTAATCAGCGTTATTCTAGGGTTTTTGAGTATTTGAATAGGGTCAAGAAGGATGCGATCGCGCAAGGTTACGTCTCAACAATTCTAGGCCGTCGCCGCTATTTCAAATTCGAGGGCGAAAGTGTCCGCAAACTGAAAGGTTCTGATGTTCAAGATATTAACCTGGCTACTCTCAAAAATATAGGTCAGAATGACGCGCAACTTTTACGAGCTGCTGCTAATGCTCCAATTCAGGGTTCCAGTGCTGATATTATTAAGGTGGCAATGGTGAAATTGCATGATATCTTGCAGGAGCGTCAGGCGCGTTTACTATTACAAGTTCATGATGAATTAGTGTTGGAAGTACCGCCCGATGAGTGGGAAGAATTGCAGCATAAAATCAAGAATACAATGGAAAATGCTGTAGAGTTAAGTGTACCGCTAGTGGTTGATATTCATGCGGGGCAAAATTGGATGGAGACGAAGTAAATAGCTAGTGCCTAGGGGAAAAGAGGGGCTAGGGGCTAGGG